>JAUWIB010000012.1 GCA_030605565.1 bacterium | reverse complement strand
CGCCTGAAGCTGCAAATCCACCTCTCGAACAAACCAGGGCTCCTCGATTCCGAGGATGCGGGCATAAAGATCTTTATCTCTCATGTCAGATAGAATACTCTATCTGGAACGTTTTACCCACACAAAATCCCGAAGCGCCATTTCATCTAACACGCCCAGCTTGGCTGGGAAATTGCTTTTCCTAAAATACCAAAACAACCCGTATTGCTGCAGGAGAGTGTCTATAGCAAGGTGAAGAGCGCGCTTTGCGTTGCCAAAGGCATTTACCAAGCCGCGCTTGGTGCCGCCTGTCAGATCCTCCGTAGCAAATTCTATGTATACGCTGGGAGTCATATCCGACGCATACGGTGGGGGTATCTGGCCGGAACTCCGCGACGGACTCAAGTACCGGAATGGTACTGGATCACTGTCTTTGTAGAGGTAGACAACAGCCACTGTAACTCCTTGCTTCTATTGTGCTCGCCTTCTGTATCACTTAGGTACACCAGTTCCCCACCCAACGGGTGGGTTTACTTTTGGGCTGCCGTGTCCATATAAACGTCGAAGCATGGGCTCAAACTAAGTTCTGGTCTTCAATGAGTCAAGCCTTGAAACCCACCGCAAGCGGATGGGCCACCCGGTCAGGAGATGTTTTCCGCTCGCACGCGATTGGGCCGCACGAAATCAGATCATGCGAAGCAAGTGGCCGCTCGTATCAAAAGCTGTAGGCCACCCCAAGCGAGGGGAGTATCTTGAACCAGTGCTCCGCCGTTCTGTTCAGATGCCAACTGTCGGTGTATTCCCAATCGTAGATGTAGTGCCACACATTTTCCCGATTGAGCAAATTCACTATTTCGAGAAAGACCGAGAATTGCCCCCTGGACGTTCGATGGTACCGGTTGATTCTCAGATCCACGCGGCTGAATGGAGGGTAGCGCCTGCTCAACGGCTCACCGATTCTGGTGCTTCGGTACAGAACGTTATAGTGGACCTCCTCAGCAATTTCCAACGGTGTGAACGGCAAACCGGTGTGATAGTGCCAGGCCAGGTTCATCTGCCAATTCTCACTGGGGCGGTAGCCGCAGTCGAGATAAAATGTGTGCCGCTGGTCGGTCGGGCCGTTGATCTCTTTGTCAAAAACCGTCTCTGTTCCATGCGTGATGATGCTCCCTATTTCCTCATCGATCCGGGACAGGGCATAACTGGCCCACCAGGTGAACTTGCCGGCGTTCTCTTTCCTCAGATAGAGTTCGATCCCTTTCGCCGTGGAACCGTCGCACATCCGAGTGTACCGATCACTCACTAAAGGCCCCAGCAGCGCGACATCTCCAAGGTAGTTGGCATGGCGCGGTTGAAGATCGGTGTAGCGTTTGTGATAGCCGTCCAAACGGAATTGAAGACCATTGTTGAATCGATGTTGCAGCCCGATGACCCAGTGGACGGCTTTCTCGGCAGCGTAGAAATCGGTTTCGTCGTCTTGTACTGAAATTGCGTGAATGCGCTGACTCTGGTAGTAATGCCCGAAGCCGCCGCGGAAGGATGTGCGTTCGCTGAAATCGTACACAAGGTTGACACGCGGACTTATATTCTCATCGTCGGAATAAGAGACGCGGTCATACCGAACGCCCAACTCGGCAGTGAGCTTTTCGACGACCCGAAAGCGATCGGCCACATAGACGCTTAGACGTTCGCCCGAAGGTTCCATGAGAGCTTCGGTAGTATCGAGCCGAAAATAGCCGAAACCGGGGGCCCACCGGTGATAGATATTCTCCACCGCGAAGTGATCGTACGATGACTCAAAACGACGAACGTCT
Organism: bacterium; assembly: GCA_030605565.1. GTDB lineage: Bacteria > Zixibacteria > MSB-5A5 > GN15 > FEB-12 > JAJRTA01. The sequence goes on along the minus strand of JAUWIB010000012.1, from coordinate 11,239 downwards.
ATTCCGGCTTTCAGATAGTTGCGCTCGGACAGTTCCCACTCCCAATCCTGCTTGAGTCCGAAAAAATGAAAGCGGCGATCATCGGTCACTCTGAAGTCCAGGCGGTGGTAAGGAAGATCATAAGAGGCCGCGAACCGGTCGTGTGTCACCCGACCAAAGGAAGTCTGAGTCCGGACAGTAAGGTTTGCTCCCAACGATGTGCGCAGGGACAGCCAGACATACGAGTTGCCATAGGTGGTCTCGGCAGTATCGTTTTGGCCGTCAATGTAGTCGACCACATCGAGATAATCGCGAGAGTGCAGCAAATTAACCGACAGAACCTGGCTGGGCGCAAGCTGGTATTGTACTTTTGCAAGCAGATCATAGTAGTTTGGGGAGAATTCTTCAAAAGAGTCATCCCCCGTCAGATCCAATATGATGTCAAGGTAACCCCGGCGCGCCGACAGCAACCAGGAACCCTTGTTGTCGGCGAAGGCGCCGCGCGACATGGCTCGCATGTTCATGAAGCTGATACCGAGGGAGAACTGTTTCCGGCTGACCGGAGGTCGCTTGGTTTTGATATCAAACACACCGCTCATACGGTCGCCATAGTTCGCCGTGAACCCTCCGGTCATGAGATCGATTCCTTCGATGGTCGCGATGTCGATGATGCTGAGCGCACCGCCGTCCACATCCTTGAGATGAAACGGTTCGTACAGTTCCATACCGTCCAACAGAACCAACACTTCGTCATGCTGACCACCGCGCACATTGAATCGTGCCGAATAGTCATTGGAGGAAATACCCGGCAACCGTCTGACAGCACGATAAATGTCTTCGCCCAACTGCGGTATCGACTCGATGTCGCGCCGCGACAGACTTTGTCGCACTGCCTGTGTGCCGTCCATTATGGCGAACCTGCCGGGAGCCACCACGATATTTCTGACCGAGATTAGTTTGCGGACCAACTCAACATCGATCCTCAATTCGTTCCCCTGATAGATCGACACATTCTCAAACAGACGTGATTCGTAACCGACATGACTGACACGGATACTGTAGCGGCCGGGATTCAGACCGGGGAGAGTGAAAGCTCCCTCAACATCGCTCTTCGTCCCGGCCAGTCCTCCGACGATGGCGATGCTCGACCCGTGAAGCGGTTCTCCGGTCTCAGCGTCGATGACTTTGCCGACGATCTCACCACGTCGAGTCACCGTCCGATCCTCGGACGGCTCACCTACGACCAACGGCGTCGATAGCAACACGCAGCCCATTAGAACGGCTGCACGTATGAAAACTGACCTCATCAGAACAACCTATTGTCTTCGTTAGCCTGTCGCATTCGCCGGGTGGCCCAGGGGCTTGCCCTGGGTTTCCAGAGTAAGTGTTATGCACCTCAAGAGCGTGGGCGCTTCCGGAGTGATCGGTGTTATCCATAGTACGATATTGCTTGCGTTAAGTTCCATTATCAACGAATCACATCACAGCTGGCAACAAACCAGTTCGCTCCTGTCGACCGAAGATTGCCACACCACAACATGGGCACGTCATTATTTAGACTGCTTGCCCGAGAGGACACTTGTGCGCTCAACGTGAGAATGTCCGGACATAGTGATCGGCTTCGATATCTTCGAACAGCACTTGGTACCCCACCCAACGGGCGGGTTTATCTTGGGAGGGCTGCCGTGCCCATATAAGCGTCGAAGCATAGGGATAAGCTATGTTCTGAGCATCCATGAGTCAAGCCTTGAAGCCCTCTGGCGGATGGCGACCGGCCAGCAAGAGGCTAATGAACAGAAGCTTCTTCGTTTTGTTCTGCTCACTTCTCGTCTATCAGAACTTCAACTGAAGGTCGACTTGCAGCTTCTTGAGGTTCTCAGTCTCATCCTCCCGAAGACCAATCTCGGTGATGTAGCAGGTCACTTTGAGAGCGGTGTTCGCGGCCAGTTGAACGGCACCGCCAATCTCATGTCCCTTCGCATCGGTACCACCACCCCCAAAGTCGGAGTGGGTAAAAACGCCTACCACCGCATCCTTTTCCAGGTTGCGGTAGCTGTAGCGCGCTTCCCATGAACCCGGCTTCTTCGCCTTGCCGACTTTGAAGCCCACGAGCCAGCCCGACCCCAGGCTGTCGGCGGCGTTGTTGGTGACGTAGTCCACCATCACCGTAACCGGGATGTTGTTAACCGTGTGGGTCGCTTCGACAAACAGTTCGAGGAGATCATAATCGGTGGCGTATACGTAGCCCGTGGTATCTCCGACGCCATCAACAACCGGCGCCTTCGAATTGCCCATAGGGTCATCCGAATCGTGGAAGAACCCGAAGCCTTCGGTGTTAGCGTAATTGAAATAACCGCCGCCGACAACTATACTTGACTTCTTCTCGTTGAAGTGAAAGCGGCCCACCGCCTGACCGGCTGCTATGTACGAGTCGTCACCGGAAGAGCGTTCATCGATCCACAAGCCGGAACCTATGAGCATGATGCTGAACCGGTCCATATCGCGCTTATAGGTGACCGCCCCCCCTTCGGGGTTCCAATCGGAGTCCCAGATCAGTTGGGAACTACCCGGTCTGAAAAACGGGTTCTTGAATTTCCCGCCGGTAATGGTCAGCCCCGGTGTGGCGTCGTGGTAAGCCTCGAAATATGCCAGATCGATGCCGATCTGTTTCGTGCTGAAAGCGTTATCGAGGGTCTGGTTAGTAGACACCGGATCATCCGAACCGGTAGCCAACCGAATACCAACCTTGGTATAGGGTGATACTTCCCCGGTAAGGCCGATCCGAGCGCGAATACGATGACGGCGCCGGGCATCCTTGTTCTCGGTGTCAATCATTTCATGACGATAGCGAAGGTCACCTTTTATCTTGATAGTCTCCCACCAGTTTCCGGCCAGAGCGTAACTCGGCCCAATCAGCAGTACCAGCGCTGCCACATTAAGGAACAGTCTCATTGTCTCTCCGGAGTTTGGTTTTGCGTTCTCTCTTTCGTACTCATCAAGATGCGCGCTGCATCCTGGTCGGATATAGCAGTTCGTTTGTTAGGATAGTATCACAGGATAGTCAGACAACCATAAAGTTTCCGGCGTGGCGATTGACGACGTATCAGGCTTTTGGCGTGGCGTCGCACAACCTCGCCCGACGCCTGCTTGTGTGCAGTTAGGAGCCGTCAGGCAGAGACGCCTGACGGCACAAGGAAATGAGATTGCCGCGGCCGTTAGACCGTAGCTTCCACCTCTCTGTCCAGTTCTTTCCTCACTGCACCGGCGATTTTCTGAAGTGTAACAGGTTTCTTGATAAAGGCGCCGGCGCCCAGCGACTGTGCTCTCTGGACACGTTCTGTCTCTGAATATCCGGATACCATTATCGCTTTCTGCTCCGGATAGATCTCAACAACCTTTGAATAGGTGTCGGCTCCGTTTGTTCCTGACGGCATGACCATGTCAAGGATCAGAAGATCCTGAGGGTTATTTCTCAGGATTTCGATAGCCTTTTCGCCGCTCTCAGCGACAGAAACTTTATACCCCAGCTTCTCCAGGAGGCTTCGAGCGATATCACGCTGTACGTCGTCATCATCGATAACCAATACTGTTTCAGTTCCCCCAGCGATCTGATCAGATTCCTGTGCCTCAATGGTTTCGCGCGTGACCGGGAAATAGAGGTAGAACGAAGTTCCTTCACCAACCTTAGTGCTCAGATCGATATACCCCTTATGGTCCTTGATAACAGCGTCCACAACACTCATACCAAGGCCCGAACCACGTTTCTTGTCGGTAGCTTTTGAGGTGAAGAATGGATCGAATATCTTCTCGACGATATCATCCGGTATTCCGCTGCCGGTATCCGAAATAGTGAGTTTGACATATTCTCCCCTGGGGACACGGTTATAAGCAACGGTCACATCATCAGCGTAATAGTTTTCGGTCTTGATCGTGATGGTCCCTATGTCCTGCATGGCATCGCGAGCGTTGTGAAGGATATTGGCAACCGCTCGATAGATTTGAGAAGGACCGCCGAGGATATTCATCAGGTCTTCAGCAAGGTTGGTCTCGCACGCCAGTGTCTCCGGCAGGATTTTCAACTCTTTGACAGCTTGCCGAACAGCTTCATTCATGTTCATCGGCTTCAGGTTGTAGTGACCTCTTCTACCCATAGTCAAGAGATCCTGGTTGATGTCGGCCATCTGTTCCGCCGCGGTTTCTATACTGCTGAGAAAAGTAAGGACCTTATGATCCTCTGGGAGTTCTTCCCGGATGAGTTCCGGATAAGCCATCAGGGGCCCGAGAAGATTATTGAAATCATGCGCCACCTGGCCGGCAATGCTGCCTGCTGATTCCAGTCTTTGCGCGCGCGTTTCCAACTCCTGAAGGCGCAAAACTTCGGTGATATCATGCTTTGCGGCAACGTAATTAACGATCTTACCATCAGAGTCAAAGACAGGCGAGATGGTCACACCTTCAGTGAACAGGGTGCCGTCCTTCTTCTTATTGATGATATCACCACGCCACTCTTCACCGCGCAACAGCGTTTCCCACATCTTCTCGTAGAAGGCGTCATTATGCTTGCCGCTATTTAACATCCGCGGGTTTTGACCGATTGCCTCTTCAACCGAATAGCCGCTTGTTTTTTCAAATGCCGGGTTGACGTACTGAATAGTGCCCTCTGCGTCCGTGATGACTACTGTCTCACTGGCCTGCTCAATTGCCCTCGAAAGCCGGATACGGTCGGCTTCCGCCTGCCTGCGCTCGGTGATGTCCAAAGAGAATGTAATAATGACTTTCTGGCCCTGATAAAGACCTCGTTGGGAACGGACAATTTTAGGAAATACTTCGCCGCTTTTCCTTATACCCCAGAAATCATATTGCCGTGGTTTACCATTAAATGCATCCTCGATAAATCCGATGATCTTTTTCATATCATTCTTACCCGGAGCTGACAAAAACCCAGGTGTTTTCCCTATGAAAAATTCCTTGGGATAACCGTACATGTCCACAGCTCCCCGATTTACATCAAGAAAACGACCTTCTTTATCCTGAATGTAAATCGCATCAGTTGCATTGTTAAAAAGATCTCGATAGTTTTTTGCCGATTGTTTCAATGTCTCTTCAGTTCTTTTGCGCTCGGTGATATCGCGGGCAATGCCACATAGCCCAATAATATTGCCATCATCATCCCGCATCGGTACTTTAATAACGTTAAATGTAAAAGGAACTTCGTTAACCGGTTTGGTGTGCTCCTCACGCAGAATTTCACCATTCAGAACACGAGTATCCACTTCTCGTATATGCGCCCCGGCCTCTTCACCAAAAATCTCACCATCTGTCTTCCCAATTATTTGTGAAACAGGCACTCCAAAGAGCTTTTCCATTGCCGGATTCACCATAGTGTATCTCAAGTTACGGTCTTTGATGAAAATGGAATCTTCGGCGGTCTCGAATATGGTACGAAAGCGTTCCTCACTCTCCCGCAGCGCCTCCTCCGCCTGCTTGCGCTTGGTGATATCCCTGGTGATGCCCTGAAAACCTATCGGTCTCCCGTTTTCATCAAAAAGTATTTTCCCGTTTACTTCGCAGGGGATCTCCTCACCGTTTTTATTGATAAAACTGGTTTCGTATATCACCCCCGTGTGTTTCTCCAGATTCTCCAGTTCATGGGCGATAATTCTCTGCGTCTTCTGTGTTTCTTCAGGTGAGCAATGCTCCGGTAATCTGGTCCCTCTCCACTCTTCCGTAGTGAATCCCAGCATGTCGAAAATTGCCGGGCTAACATAGGTGAACTTGAGGTTTGAATCCAGTTTCCAGATAACATCAAGCGAATTCCTGGCCAATAGCCGATACCTCTTCTCGCTCTCCCGTAGCGCCTCCTCCGCCTGCTTGCGGTCCGTGATGTCACGGGCAATACCCAACACTCCGATAAGAGAGCCGTCAGGATCGAACATAGGTGTTTTAATCGTCTCAAGAAGTTCCTTATGACCATCGTCGGCAAAGGTAACTTCTTCCTCGTTCATCGTGGGCTTTCCCGCCTCGATCGCTAATTGGTCTTTCTTGCTGAAGAATGCCGCTTCTTCTTTACTCAGGAAATCATAATCAGTTTTTCCAACAATTTCTTCTTCCTTAGCTCCAAAGAATCGCTCAAATCTACGGTTGCAAGACAGATAAACGCCTTCGGTGTTTTTGAGCCAAACCATGTCGGGGATAGTTTCGACTAAAGTTATTAAATGCGCCTCGCTTTTTCTAAGCGCCTCCTCCGCCTGCTTGCGCTCGGTGACGTCATCGTAAATGGTGACTATATTACCAGAAGGTAATTTGTACACATAGTTCACTCGCCACCCGCTAATTCGATTGTCCTCATAGAGGGACACTGGATGATGTTCAGGCTGTCCTGTTTTCCAGACTCTCTGAAGAACGCCAAAAAGACCAAGTTCCTTAACACCCGGAAAAGCCTCCACAACGCTTTTGCCTATGACGTGTTCTCTCTTAGTCTTATCGATCTGCTCTCCGGCCTTATTGAAGTCGACAAAGACAAAATCTTCACCATTATCCCTGGCCTCATATACAGCAACACCGCTACTCATGTTGTTGACAAGCTCTCTGAACTTAGCCTCGCTCTCCCGTAGCCCCTTCTGCGCAAGCTTGCGGGCAGAGATGTTACGCAGAGATGTCACGCGCACCTGGCGCCCCTGGTAGTCGATCATGCGGCCTTGCATCAGGGCCGGGAAGGTGGCGCCATCCTTGCGCAAAGCAGTGGCTTCATAGGGTTCCTTACGGCCGGAAAGCATGTTGTTTCTCACCATCTCGCGATCTGCAGGAATAATCCAATCTGTGCCGTGGCGGCCGATAGCTTCCGAGGATGTGTAGCCGAACATCTCCTCGGCTGTCTTGTTTTGATCCAGACAGATGCCTCGCTCCGAGAAGAAGATCGCTTCAAAGGATGCGTCCGACAACGTCCGTACACGTTCTTCACTTTCCCGCAGCGCTTCTTCGGCCTGCTTGCGGTCGGTGATGTCCTTGTCAACACCTCGATAGCCCAGCAGTTCGCCTGTCCCCCCCAGTATTGGCACCGCGTTGGTTTGAAGGCAGACTTTCTCTCCGTTTTCAGTCAGGTTCCAATGCTCCAAATCAATGATCGGTCCCTTGTCACCGGCGATACCCTCGAAGATCTTGCGGATACGCCCAGCTTCCTCTTTCGGCATGAGCTCGAATGGGGTCCTCCCAATCAATTCGTGGGACTCATAACCTAATATTTCTTCTACTCTTCCGGAAGCGAACGTGTATATGCCGTTCTCATCAACCTCCCAAATCCAGTCGGCGGAACTCAGGGCAATATCATGGAATCTCCGTTCTGATATCTCCAACGCCTCCGCCGCCTGCTTGCGCTCGGTGATGTCGCGAAGAACAGTAACAACGCGCGAAACCTGTCCCCCTTCGACAATCGGTATTTTTCTGGTTTCAGTAATGACTTCCCGGTTGTTAGTCTTGGTGGTTTCCTCAGTAACAAGAACCTGTCCGGAGCTGATTACCTGTTGGTATTCATCACGAACACAGTCAGGCAGAAATGGTATAACTTCAAAAATATCCCGACCAATCACATCCGTCTCAAATCCATGCTTCTCACACCATTGCTTGAGAACAGGATTGATTAGAGTAAACCGTAGGTCGGTATCAACAACATGTATTGGAACATCCATGGAATCAATAACCGTCCGATACTTCAGTTCCGACTCCCGCAGCGCCTCCTCCGCCTGCTTGCGGTCGCTGATGTCTCTGACATAAGACCGCCATCCCGTGATCCTGTTCTCTTCCGTCAGCGCATCCACGTCCACCTCGAGAAACAACACCGCCCCGTCCTTCTTTATTCCCTTGAACTCATACTGTGAAGTCGATGCTTTCTGATGGACACGATCGTAATGCTCTGCCCGACCTTGTTCGAGAAAGTCAGGATGCACAAGTGAATTGAAGGTTAGTCTTCCCATCTCCTCCATTGTGTATCCAAACATTGCCGCAAAAGTCTTATTGAAGTAGGCAAAGTTGCCTGCAGTATCATCCACAAGGATGCCAACACCCGCCTTTTCAACCAGAGCCCGGTACTTTCCTTCAGATTCTTGTAACGCCTCTACTGCTCGCTTGCGGTCGGTGATGTCCTGTATGCTCCCAGCTATTCCAATAGCCATGCCGTCTGAATCATATAGCATCTCGCTGGCTGTATACACATGGCGGATTTCACCGTCCGGACGTATTATCCGATATTCCATGGGATGAAATTCTTGATTGGCCACACAAGCTTCCCGCGCCTCGAAAACCCTGACCTTATCATCCGGGTGAACTGCCTCCCAGCAAATGGTCTCAATGTTACCTGCACAGTTCACGGGATCAAGGCCATAGATGCGATACGTCTCATCGGACCAGGTAACGCGATTGTTTACAAATTCCCATTTCCAACTCCCGACATGAACTAATGCCTGGGCTTGGGCCAGAGAATCTTCGCTCGCCCGCAGTTGTTCTGTGCGCTCATCCACTATTGCTTCAACTATGGCCGTGCGATTCCACATCATGTAGAACTGTATAACCAATAACGCCGTCAGTATTAGCCCACTGAACAACACGATCCAGTGTGTCCGTAAAGGGTGAGCAGCAAGATATCCAGTTGAAGGTGTGCAACGCAGTTCCCAGGTGTGGCCGGCCACGTTGAAAGTAGTAGTATAGATCAAACCTGAACTGTTGTTCGTCTCGTACAGAGTATCACCGGGCCCCCCACTTTGCAGGCGCGCCCAACGCTGATAAAGGACGTCCTTGACCTCCAATGAGGAGAGGTCAACTACTTGTATGTCAATCCCCCCCGGATTCAGCTTCTGAACCTCGTCCTCAAGGATATCACCGAGTTGCATGGCGCAAACGACAACACCCTCGATTGCGGACTGGCGCTCATCAACTGTTGTCGTGGGTAACCCTTTGTGATAGACAGCGTGCAAGACCGCGACTCCAGCCCAATCTTTTTGCCCCCCGGGGAATACTACCAATCCCGAGACTACTGGTTGGTCTGTATCAACTGCCTGCGCGATCGCCTTTCTCAGGTGAGGCTCCCGGAGTAGATCCATGCCCATCGCCCAATTGGACTCATGGCAGTAATACAGAACAGGATAGTACCGCTCGCGTTGAGTAACGGCTGTTGTGCCGTCAACAGGCGAATCGCAGTGTATACTGACATCCGAGAATCCCTCAGCCCGCACAGCTTCTTCAAATGAGTGACGATTCGTTTCCAGCACCTGAGGCGCCCAGAAAAATGCCAGCTTGTGGGTGGATATCTCATGCAGTGGGTCGATGAAGTCGGCGAACTCGTGACGGTCTACGAACTGCGAAGCATCGAAAAACTGCTTCAGGGCCATCAGTTTGCCCACATTCCCTGTTACTTCTCTGTCAAACAACTCACAGCGCGCTTCGGCTAATCTATCAAAATCGAATTTACGCCATCTGGTTTCCCATTCTCTCACGGAGAAGAACGCCGTCAATGACAGCGCCAAACCGATGAGACCCACCATCAGCGAGATGCCATAGCGCCTGGATATACTGCGTTTCGGTGAGGTTGCCTTGTGATCTGATGGTTGACTGTTCCTGTTAGGCTCTCCGATGCCGGTGTCAGGACGCTTACTATTTGGTTTCTTCATAATCTCTCGATACCCCTTATCGATGGGAGCCGGTCCTCACCAATCCGTGCTCTTATCCATATTATATCGGCAAACTGTGCAAAAATATTACAGCCAAGTAGGTCAGTCCGCTGCGGCGGATTGTGATCCTGACGAAAATGTCGAAACCGCAGGGGTTTCGACCAAGACTGTTAGGATAGCAGCCGCGGGATCAACGGCGACAGGCGGGCGAGGATCTCGTAATTGATCGACCCGGCCCAGGCGGCCAACTGCTCGGCAGTGAGTGTCTCATCGCCATCGCGACCAAGCAAGGTTACTTCCTCGCCCAGGCGCACCCCTTTGATATCGGTAACGTCCACCATCATCAGGTTCATGCAGATACGTCCCCGCACCGGAGCCCGCCGGCCTTTGATGAGCACGTAGGCCAGGTTGGAAAGCTTGCGGTCGTAACCATCGGCGTATCCGACCGGCAATACCGCCAACTTCGCGGGCGACGTTGTGCGATAGGTGCAACCGTACCCGATGAACGAGTTGGCCGGGACATGCTTGAGTTGAGTCACACGGGCACGCCAATTCAGCACCGGCTTGAACAGATCGTTGCTGCCGCCCTGCAGACGATAGGAAAGATAGGTCTCTTTGGATGGCCAGTGTCCATAGGCAGCGATACCCGGCCGGACCAGGTCAAGGCGGGTCTTGTCAAACAGGATCAAAGCCGCCGAGCAGGCGGCGTGCAAAAGGCGCGGTTTGATTTTCAGCGCGCTCATCCGACGCACCAGACGACGGAAGGTCTTCAGTTGAGATTCGGCGTATTCATGAGAAGTGGTGTCCTCAATATTAGCAAAGTGCATAGCCGCGCCATGCGGTCGGCCAAGACCCGGATACTTCCTGTAAACCGACGCCACTGCGGGCAGATCGTTTTCAGTAAGGCCCTGCCGATTGGTGCCGGTCTCGAGCTTGAGGTGCGTTTTGACAGAGCACTTGTTCTTCTCGGATAGCTTCCCCAGAAGAGTCAGGCTGTGCCTGTCGAGAATCATCGGTTCGAGGTCGTGCTCCACCACTGCCTCAAGACTGGACGGTGAGATTGGCCCGAGGACCATGACCGGTTTCGCCCAGCCGGACTCACGGACGACCAGCGCTTCATCAAGACTGTGGACCGTGACGTAGTCGACCTCGGGTCGATTGATCAACATCCGCGTCACTTCCGGCAGTCCGTGTCCATAGGCGTTGGCTTTGACACAGATAGCCAATGTGCGGCCACCAGCGAGCGCGGACAGCGAACTGATGTTTTGCCGGAAGGCGGCTTGTGACAATTCTATCCAGTTGAGCAAAGTCGGTTGTTTCATGGAGGGTAGATAACCCAACGGCGACCGGGCGACAACAAAAAGATGCGGCGGCGGTGGTTACGCCGACAGCAATGCCACTGTTGTTATTCCCGCGAAGGGAACCTTCCAAAAACTACCGGGTGGTGGTGGTTTCTTTCTTGGCGCTTCGGGATTTTGTGTGGGTAAAACGTTCCAGATAGAGTATTCTATCTGACATGAGAGATAAAGATCTTTATGCCCGCATCCTCGGAATCGAGGAGCCCTGGTTTGTTCGAGAGGTGGATTTGCAGCTTCAGGCGG
>JAUWIB010000099.1 GCA_030605565.1 bacterium | reverse complement strand
AGTTCCCGGAGCGTTTCGTGCGCGGCATACCGTCACCGCCGAAACTGCCGACACAGGTCTGGATTAACAAGCCAAATGAGGAAAGGAATGTAGCTTAACCGGATGTGAAATCTGTCTCATTTTCATTGACACAGCCCGGGTCACTATAGAAATCCGACAGCTTGTCTATGTCATCCCGCGTCGGAGTCGAGTCCTTGGGTATTATTGCACTTATCGCTCCGTTGAGAAGTTGACGTAACTTCTCAGTTGGCATCCGCACCAGTTCATCGTCGGTTGGGAGTTCGCTCACATCGACTCGCGAACCCTCGAAGACAGTCGGCTCGAAGCCGTCCCGGGGCAAATGAGCCAGTAGGTCGACAAAAGCTTCTTCAAGCTCAGGGTGATTGATCTCGTCTTCCGTGGTGTAGGGAATGACCGCAATACCGTAGTTACCCACGTCTTCTCTTATACTCACCTTGGGTGACTCAAGGAACATATAATGCTGCGGTCCAGTTGGCTTCTCTTCTCCAGAACAGAATTCCCTTAGGTGAATAAAGGCATAATCCTCTGGATTAAGCCCTAAAATCAAAAGGTGCTTGGACTGCCAAAGTGTCCTCATGAAGTCTTTGTAGGTCTCTCGGTGAAGCAGACGCGACCGCTCCTCGGGTGTGAATACCCACGTCGACGAGTCGCTAACTTGACCGTGCGGCTGAAATACAAAGGGTTGACTGCCAGGTAGAAACTGGGCGAAGCGAGATGCATCTTTGCCGGTCGCTTGATCCGCAGCAAAATCGCGTACGCGGGAATGCGAATCGATAGCACAAGAATCGAGGTTGTAGGTGACAATGCCTCTGATTTCCAATTGCCAGAGACGATCATATGTCGTGGGAATAGTCGTCTTATCCACGACGGTGAGAGCGTCCATTACGACGCGCTCATAGGCCTGCTTTGGCAGAATGTTTTTAAGTCCGCCGAACGCAGACCAGGGATTCGTTTCAGATTCCAATCTGAGGATTTTCTGTTTGTATCCGTCCCTTTCTTCAACTGGCTGGTCGTCTGTTCGTTCATAGCCCTCTTTTACCAGTAAATCCCTCAGCCCGCCCCAAGTAGGGATTCCGCATGGTTTGGAGAGCCCCGCACCAACTATCGCAACGAAATCGCCAGGATTCTCCCTGATTCGTTTCTTCAGATTCCTAAAGTCAGGATGTTCTTTGTCCAATGACATAACCTTGCTCTCCGCGAACCCTTTTGCCCAGTGCCCACCAGTGCGGCCAGCAGTGCATGCAGCCGTACGCAAGACACCCTCTAATGAATTCACCAACAATACACTCAAAAGAAATTATACTCCATTCTCTTTAGAAGGGCAAGTTCATTATCGGTCCCTCACAGACAGTCTTGTCAGCCCACGCCCATCTTCCCCTTGCGCCAGCGCACATAATTCCGTACCCTTGGCGCCATGAAACGACGCATTCTGCTGACCAACGATGATGGTTACTTCAGCGATGGTATCACCGCGCTCTATGATGAACTGCGAAAGAAGGCCGAGGTGTACGTCGTGGCGCCGGATCGCGAACAGTCGGCCAGTTCGCATTCGCTGACTTTGAACCGGCCGCTGCGCGTACACAAGTTGGACAAGTACTGCTACGCCACCGACGGCACCCCGACCGACTGTGTCATGTTAGCCGTCCACCTGTTGTTCGAGCACCAGCTTCCGGACATGATAATATCGGGCATCAACCACGGCGCCAACATGGGGGACGACGTCACCTATTCCGGTACGGTGGCGGCGGCGATCGAGGGTTCGATCATGGGCGTGCCGTCGATAGCCGTTTCGATGGCCAACTATGAACCGCGGACACCGATGACCCGCGCTGCCCGGTTTGTAGCGAAACTGGTTGCGTCGCTTGACAAACTGGGACTCAATTCCTCCACGTTTCTCAATGTCAATCTGCCCCTGGACATCGGGCAGGCGTATCGCTCTTTCGAATTCACTACCCTTGGTTCGCGACGGTACAAAGACATCGTCATTCGCAAAACCGATCCACGGGGTAAACCATACTACTGGATAGGTGGTCGACCGCAATGGAAGATGACTCGCGGGTCGGATTTCGAAGCGGTCAGTCGCGGCGTGGTCTCGATTACGCCGACGCGACTGAATTTCACCGACTCCGATGTTCTGGCTCGACTGATGGACAGCCGTATCAAGTTGTGACCCGCAGATTCCGCGTTGGCGAGCTTGGCCCATATGCCGAATTGTGCGCAGTCGCCGCAAGAGTTGCGTTTTCGGGTGCGATATCACGGCTGAAAACTGTCGCACAAAATCATTGACAAGCCATCTAAATGACCTATTTTAACTTATCTGAGTTGCGAAAATCGGGGCGTGGCGCAGGTTGGTAGCGCGCTTGGTTCGGGACTAAGAGGTCGCTGGTTCAAATCCAGTCGCCCCGATAATCTTACTTGAAATGGCTGCGGAGAGCAGGTGTCTCCTCTGTGGCAATAATTACCTTATATCGAACCGAGGGTGAAAGGATCAACTGAATGTCATCTGTAAGAAAGCCAGTGATAGCTGTTATCGGGGCTGGGAAGTGCTCAAAGAAGCTGCGTGATATGGCTTTTGAGGTTGGCAAATACGTGGCGGAGGAGGGCGGTATCATCGTGTGCGGGGGATTGGGTGGTATTATGGAGGGAGCGGCTCGAGGCGCCCGAGAAGCCGGCGGTACCACTATCGGCATTCTGCCGACCGACCAGAAAGAAGATGCCAACGAGTTTATCGATTTCGTAATCCCAACCGGTTTTGGTGAGGCCAGAAACATTATGGTAGTGCGCGCGGCTGATGCCGTGGTGGCGTTTCCCGGCAAGTTCGGGACGTTGACGGAGATGGCTTTTGCCCTGCACGCCAAAAAACCGGTTGTGTCCGTGAAGGCCTGGAGGTTATCCGAAGAGATCCATCAGGTCGATTCGCCTCTGGAGGCTGCTGAGTTGGCTATGAAGCTGGCCGTCGGAGATGGGGAGGACGGAGGAAAGGATTGAGTTCGGTTGGGGCTGAACTCCGAGTTTCCGGCATGGTGCAGGGTGTCGGGTATCGATATTTCTGCTATCGCAAAGCGAATGACTTGGGAATCACCGGATGGGTGAGGAATCGGCCTGACGGTTCGGTGTTGATTCTGGCCGAGGGTGATCGTTCGGCAATCGAAGCGTTCATCGTTGAATTGAAGATGGGACCGCCCGCCTCGTCGGTCAGCGATGTGAACATCGAGTGGCGGAGTTTCTCCGGGGAGACATCCGAATTCGAAATTGAGATGGGGTACTGATGCTATCGCGCAAAGACGCACTCAAGAAGTATATACGAAGCGTGCCCGATTTCCCCAGGCCGGGGATCAGCTTTTATGATATCACTACGCTGCTTCAGGATCCTGCCGGGTTCACATTGGCGCTGGAAGCTATGGAGGAATTCGCACGATCGAAGCAGGCCGACAAGATCTTGGCGGTCGAATCGCGCGGGTTTCTCTTTGGCGCTGCTTTGGCCGACCGGTTGGAGGCCGGCTTGGCCCTGGCTCGCAAAAAAGGGAAGCTGCCCTACAAGACCGTCAGCGTCGAATATGCATTGGAATATGGCACCGACAGTCTTGAGGTTCACGAGGACGCGATCAACCAGGGTGAGCGGGTGCTGATTGTCGATGATCTGATAGCAACCGGCGGGACGCTCCAGGCGGTCTGCAAAATGGTGGAGCAGTTGTCGGCTGAGGTGGTCGGTATCTCAGCCGTGATTGATTTGTCGTTTCTCCCCTGGCGGGAAAAGCTGGCTGACTATGATGTCAACTGCCTGGTGTCGTACGATTCGGAGTAGCACTCTTGGTAAGTCAGGATCCAAGGAACCTGGAACCTAACGGTAATCGTCGGGAATCGTACATCGAAACCCCTGCGGTTTCGATATCGCGTCAGGAGCACAGGGCTCCTGACCTACTGGACTATTCTGAGTAGATAGCGATTGCCAAAGTGGGGGAGAGCTTGTAGATTATGAGTCTTAGTGATCGCAGAACATGCCCGTTTGCTATAGAGAGCGGGCTTACGATGCCCCCGTAGCTCAGTTGGATAGAGCATCGGTTTCCTAAACCGAGGGTCGCAGGTTCGATTCCTGCCGGGGGTATTTATTCACATCACATTCAGCATGATCCCACCCATTGCTTTTCTCAGTGAATACTGGTATTCTCTGTACATGGTCGGGAATAAACGTTGTGACGGTTATTGTTTCAGAAGAGCATTTGAATGAGTGAACTTAAGAAGATCGTGATTGTATCTGACGGCACCGGTGGCACTGCCAAACGGCTAATGGATGCAGTCCTGGTACAGTATGAACAGGCGGAGGTAGAGTACTCCCTTGAACATATCTATCAGCAGGTGCGTACCCACAAAGAAATCGGCAGAATTCTTAGGGAGATCGACGACGAAGACCTCGTTCTGTTTTCTGTAATCTCCAGAGAACTGAGCGATTATTTCGGCCGGCGTCTGGAAGATCGCGGTATTCTGCATCTGAATATCCTGCTGCCGACACTCAATATCGTGTCCAAGTTTCTGGGGGTCCATCCTGATTATCGACCGGGTATTTTCCGGATTGTCGATGACCGTTACTACGGGAGAATCGACACGATCGGATACACGGTCGAGCACGACGATGGCTGCGGCTCGTTGATCGAACAGGCGGATGCGGTTTTGTTGGGACTGTCGAGATCGTGCAAAACCCCGATTAGTGTTTACCTGGCCTGTAATCATGGGCTCAAGGTGGCCAACATCCCGGTGGTGAAGGACACCGTTATCATGGAAAACCTGCTTCGGCGGCTCGATTCGGTTGATCCTAAGAAGGTCATCGGCTTGCTGATTCAGCCTGACCGGCTGGCCCGGATGAGAGAGGAACGCTCCGGTTACTTTGCTGTCGCCCCAAAAGCTTGGGCTGAATTGCAAAGCTACCACGAAATCGGCGAGGTGACGCAGGAGTTCAGATTCTGCCGTGAGCTCTACCGTACGAAAGGTTGGCAGACGGTCGACGTGACGCACCGAGCAATCGAGGAAATTTCAAAGGAAATCCTGCAATTGCTCGGTTATCCCTGTTCGGGCATGGTTGAGTGATTTCAGTCGGGTTTCTGAGGTCGGTTAGCTGAGATACGGTTGACCTCGATTGTAGGGCATCCCCACCCCCCTCACCCAAAATACCCGCTTAGGGTCGATATTTTGTCTCGCAGAAAGTTTGACATTGGCCTCTGTAAGTCATATATTCGTTAATTATTTTGGCGCGCTGGTGCGTCTATGAAGAAGACAAAACGGTTTGCTACGTGATAAAGGAGTCTCAAGTATGCTTAAGTCTTTACTCATGGTTGTCGTTGTAATCGCTTTTCTCGCCACGACTGCTGCTAGTCAAACATATTTGCCCCATTCAAGTTTTGATTTCACTTGGGGTGGCGCTCGCGCTGAGGCTATGGGTAACGCCTACCTGGGGCTGGCTGATGACATCACGGCCGGCGCCTGGAACCCGGCTGGTCTGGTCGGTTTTGAAGGGCCAACTCTCGGATTAAGCCTGGGTTCGACAGCGTCCTGCGGTTACACAGATTTCAGTGTTCAATCGAGGCTGTGGCACTACGATCACTCCGGCTCCCTGAGCAATATCTCGGGTCTTAACTTCGTCGCGCCTTTTCGAATCAAAGGACATCCGTTCGTCGGGTCGGTCAATTTCACTCGCAATTTCGAAGACGTTATGGGACAGGCGTGGAAGCAGGAAGGGGACGATTTGCGCTATGTCTCCCGCACCGGCGATATTTATGAGTGGGAGACTTTCCTGCTTGATATCGGCACGCGCGTCATTCGTGAAGGTGGTGTCAACTCCGTCGCTTTTTCCTTCGGAACGCGCGTGTATGAGAATACATCGCTCGGAATCGGCGTCAACATCTATACGGGAAGAAACACAGAGGAGGTGTTCTATACTCAACTGCTGTCCGATCTGCCGATTCCTCCTGGTGCGCAATTGGTCGACGAAGTCGTGGATGTGTACATTGTGGACACCACGAAGTTCTCCGGCGTAAACTTCACCCTGGGACTAAAGAAAACCGGTGAACGATTCAGTGCTGGGTTGGTATTACGAACACCTTTCAGTCTGAACCTCAAGACCGGGAGCTCGATCTATCAGGTGAGGTCGATAAACGGTATGCCGCAGGAGGAAGATACCGACACGACGTTCATAGACAATCAACTCACCAAGTATACGTTGCCGCTGACTATTGGCGCCGGCCTGGCTTTGCATGTCAGCGACGATGCCGTACTCACCGCCGACGCTGAGTACCGTGGCTATGGCAGTACCAAATTCAAGCGGCGTGATTCTCTGCGAATCGATCCGGCCGGCAACAACGAGGAGTATTTCACGGATATCGATCCGGAGTGGAACAACGTTTTCTCGATGCGGTTCGGTAGTGAGTATCGGATCAATTCGTCAATCGGCATGATTCCGCTCCGGGCTGGTATGGGGATGGTAGCGATCCCGTGGCCGAACCGTTCGGAGTCGAAATCACCTCACGGAAATTTCAATTTCCCGCACCTTGTTTTTCTGCCGTTTGTAAAGGCTCTCAACAAGGATGACACGCCGATCCGGTCCACCTATTCCCTCGGCAGCGGCATCCACTGGAGTCAAATCAAACTCGACTGGGCCTATACCTACAGCACGGTGGATCGGAACTGGGGTGAGACTGTTATCGAGGCGAAGCAGAGAGACCATCACTTTGGTTTTACATTCACGGGGGTGTTCTAAGCCGGCAGTTTAGTTGGCGAGTATCATCGGTCTGTTGAAGTGAAACGGTCATGTGGTCGCTTATGCCGGCCGGTGTCGGATCCGGATGATCAATAGTGCCATATCGACTTAACCCCTAAGGGTGCAATGCCGATAAACGATATGAAAGAAAAACGCGTGTGAGGAGTCTTTGATGGACCAGAAGGTTAAACTGACCAAGAGACAGATCAAGGAAGACAAGTTCACCACTTTTATGCTCAAGTCACGAAGCTGGCTTCTTGAAAGCTGGCAGTTGTTAGTGATCGGAGTGGCGGCGGCGGCCCTGATAATTGTGGCGACAGTGTACTATACTCAGTCTCGTGCATCTCAGGCGGGCGAGGCCGCAACGAAGTATGCGCAGGCTCTTCAGGATTATCGCAACCAAAACAACCAGGTGGCGATCATGGGTTTTGCTCAGATCATCGAGGACTATTCCGGGGATCAGACGGCTGAACAGGCCACGTTTCTGCTCGGTAAGCTCAACTACCGCATCCGCAATTATGATGAAGCTATCCGGCACTTCGAGATGTACCTGAACAAGTATCGCAACAACACCCTTACCAGAGCCGCCGCATTGGCCGGTATCGCCTCATGCTATGAGGACCAGGGTAACTTCGTCGAGGCGGCTGAGAAGTTCCAACAAGCGTTTAGTGAGTTTCCA
The DNA here is from genome assembly GCA_030605565.1 of bacterium. GTDB lineage: Bacteria > Zixibacteria > MSB-5A5 > GN15 > FEB-12 > JAJRTA01. Next base: position 69,087 of record JAUWIB010000099.1, on the reverse strand, counting down.
GATGGGCCGCTGGGTGGTGACTATCTCAATTCCGCCATGCGAAACTACCTCGAGATCGGCGAGGTAGAGAAAGCCAGGGCGGACCTTGATAGCATCAAAGTGCGTTTCGAAGGGTCTGAGTTGGTCAAGCGTGCTGTTCGGAGATTCGTTGAGAAGAACCCCGGCTGATAACATCGATGGCCGAAGGTTGGGGAGGCGACATGACTATCACTACTCCGTTGAAACTCGCTATCTTATGGCATATGCATCAACCGAATTATCAGGAGCCCGGCTCCAATCGGATGGTGCTTCCGTGGGTCCGTCTGCACGCCACTAAAGACTATCTCGATATGTTGCTCACTGTTGGTGAGTACGAGAACGTTCGCGTGACGTTCAACCTGGTACCGTCTCTGTTGGACCAGCTTCAAATGTACGTGGACGGCGGCTCTGATCCGCATCTGGATCTTTCCCGCCTGCGAGCCGAGGATATGACTCCGAGTCAGAAAGCCGACCTCCTGGAGAGTTTCTTCGCGGCTAATCTTTCTCACATGATCGAACCGCACCGACGCTATCATGAACTGTTCCGAAAGGCCAGAAACGGTGCGGGCGGGGGGGTTCTGCCTTCACTGTTCTCATCGCAGGAAATCAGGGACCTGCAAGTCTGGTCCAATCTGGTATGGGCCGATCCGATGTTCCATGTCGAATCACCTCTCAAGGAGTTGCTGGCCCAGGGGCGCAACTTCAGCGAGGAGCAAAAGCAAGCGCTTCTTGACTGGCAGATAGATGTGATTGGGAAGATAGGGCCTGCCTACCGTGATTACTTCAAACGGCATAAGGTAGACATCTCATTCACGCCGTACTACCATCCGATCCTCCCGCTTCTGTGCGATACCGATGTCGCTCTTGAAGCCACTCCCAGGTTAACGTTGCCCGAAAAACGCTTTTGTCATCCGGAGGACGCCGAGTGGCACATTCGTCGATCTATGGAGAAGTTTGAGGAATGGTTTGACGCCCCGATGGTAGGTATGTGGCCTTCGGAGGGTTCGGTGTCCGAGGAGGTCGCCGAGATGTTAATCCGTCTGGGCGTGAAGTGGGTTGCCACTGATGAAGAAATCCTGTACGGTTCCCTCAAGAAGTCCAATATGGACCCACGATCACACGCAATCCACGCCGTCTACGAATACGGCTCGGGGCTGAAGGTCTTTTTCAGAGACCACGCTCTGTCCGACCGAATCGGTTTCGTCTATTCCGGTTGGGACGCCGACAAAGCGGCTGAGGACTTTATCGGTCATCTGAGAAGGTTGCGTCAGTTACTGGCCGATCATCTTGACCAGACCGTGGTGCCGGTGATTTTGGATGGAGAGAACGCCTGGGAGTACTTCCCCAACGACGGCCGCGATTTTCTGGATGAGTTGTATCGCCGTCTCAATGATGACCCTCTGATCCAGACAGTAACGTTGACTGAGGCCGCGCAGAGCTTGAAGTCGCAGTCGTTGCCTTCACTCTTTGCCGGAAGTTGGATCAATCACAATTTCAGTATCTGGATTGGTCACCAGGAAGACAATGCCGCCTGGGATCTTCTGAGTGAGGCCCGCAATACCTTAACGGAATTCGAAAAGCAACACTCTGATTTCGACCCTACCGCCGCCTGGCGGCAAATCTACATTGCCGAGGGGTCCGACTGGTGCTGGTGGTACGGCGACGAACATCGCGGCGCCGGCAATGAGCAGTTTGATCGCATCTTTCGCCGGCACCTCATGGCTGTGTACGAATTGCTGGGCTTGGAGGTTCCGGCCAGATTGTATGATCCCATCTATCGCGCCGGCGCCGGTCTCAAAGCCGTGTCGCCTGATGCCCTGGTGACACCTGAGATTGATGGTCGTCTGTCCGATTTCTACGAATGGGCTGGTGCGGGTTACTTCGATTGCCTTAAAGCGGGTGGCGCCATGCATCGCGTTGAGCGTTACTTCTCCAGGATACATTTCGCTTATGACCACCAGCGGCTGTATATTCGGCTTGACTTTGTTGACGTGAAAGCCTTAGCATTAGTCAAGAAGCCGGTTTTTCAGATCGCTTTTTTCACTCCGGAGGTGCGACATCTTATGTTGACGCCAACCGGCGCGGATGAGGCGGCCGAAGAGGCTGGCTGGTATCAGTACTGCCTTGGTGACATGCTTGAGCTTGCCGTGGATCGGTCCTGGTTATGGAAGGAAGGCTTCGGCCAGGTTGGCTTCACGGTAGCGCTGTTGGACGGGCAGGAAAACCTGGAAAACTGGCCCGAGGATGAGCCGATTGAAGTCAACGTGGCTGAAAAAGACAAAGAGATGTTTTGGCCGGCTTAGCTCGCCGCTTCGGAACGCCAGGGAGGCGCTATGACAGATTCGTTTTTCCAAGACAACGCAGATGAGAAACCGACCGGGGAGATTCCCGGTCTTGACGAGGCCGCGCAGGACAATTCCGGCGGTGCGAAGACGGAAGGGTTCGTCTCCGATGAGGGACGTATGGCTGCGATCATGGCGTACATTCCCCTGTTATGCTTCGTGCCGCTGTTGAGTATGAAAGACAACAAAGAAGCGCGCTTTCACGCTCGCCAGGGTGTGCTGTTGTTCCTCATCGAACTGGTTGCGGTATTGTTCCTGGTTGACGCCATATCCGATTTGGTGTTCAAGGGTATCCTGATCGGCGCTGTGGCTTTGTCGGTGGCCGGCATCGTGTTCGCCATCCAGGGCAAGAACTACCGCCTGCCGATCATTGGTGACCTGGCCGACAAAGCTAAACTCTGAGTGGGTATAAGACCCTGCTCAGGCTTAGCGAAGGTCTTCGGCACTGTCGCCGACAGGAAGGTCCATAACCATGAATAATACTAGACTTAAACCGTTCATGTTGGTTATAGCGGCTGCTTGTCTGGTCCTGTTGCTGTCGTGCGCTACCACTGGACCCGGTGGACAGAAATCGTTCATTATCATCCCGTCCGGTCAAGAGGTTGAGATCGGCGCCGGTATGGCGCAGCAGGTGGAGAGAACCGAGACCATCCTGCCCGATTCGGTCTGGCAAGCATACTTGAACGAAGTGGGGCGGAAGATCGTTGATATCTGTGACCGGCAGGATATCGAATACCATTTCAAAGTCATCCAGTCCGACCAGATCAACGCCTTCGCGGCACCGGGCGGTTACGTCTATTTCTATACCGGATTGTTGCGCGAGATGGACAACGAGGCGGAAATGGCGGCGGTGATGGCGCATGAGATTTCGCACGTCGTCGCGCGACATGGCATCAAGCGGCTCCAGAAAGCACTCGGGGTGGCCTTGGCATACGAACTGGCCTTTGGAGGCGAGGGGGCGGGACAAGCGTTGGATGCTGCTGTCGGACTGGGTATGGGACTGGTCTTTGCCGGTTACTCGCGCGGCGCCGAACGCGAGGCCGACCGATTCGGTATTCATTACATGGCGAAGGCGGGTTATGATCCTCGGGGCGCTCTCGGGATGTTCGGCAAACTTGCGGCGCTCGGTGATCGTGGCGCACCGAACGTCTTCGACAAACTGGCCAGTTCTCATCCTGAGACGCAGGAACGGATCGCCAACGCCAACGCTCAGATCGCCGAGATGCAGCCACTCCCGCCCGGTCTGACGCTGGGCGAAGCTCGCTACCAACAGATGCTGAAGCGCTTCCTGCCGAAGAAGTGAGTTTCTTTGTAGGTCAGGATCCCTGTGATCCTGACACAGGCGCAACCTGTTTATAGCGGCGCACTGGGACGTACGCCGCGCACAATAAAGCCTCCGCACACGTACTCGGGCTTCCCCCCCCCATAACTTCCTGCAATGTCGCCGTATAGATCGATGTTGAAAAGTTGGCAGAACCAGACTTCCTTGCCCCTCAAGGAAATACTTCGGAAAACCTTTCCATTCCTGGGAAGTTTTTGTTGATTTGAATGTTGCAAGGCCGTTTTTTCCCCTTAGGTATAAATGGGAATGGCCGCGAGTTCCCGGGCAGGAAGTGGTCAATTCTCCAGCAAAGTGACGGAGTTGTCGCTTTATTGGACAAGGGCGCTCAACCTGATATGGTTGAAAGCTTTGACAGGAGTTTAGGCTGATCTTGCTTGGGGAATGCTCAAGGACCGTACAAACAGTCCGATACTATCTTCGGGCAGACTCTTATCAAGCTTCAGTCCCATTGCTTTTCGGGGTTTGAGCGCGTCTGGAAATGGGATGTAAGACAACAGCTTAGCAGCAAGCTGACCTCGCCTGAAAAGCTTTTGCTAAACTGTCAAGGGTGGTGTCTTTCGGGCACTTGGGTTGCAATTAGTAATGAGCAACCTCAAGGGACCGGAAGGCAGGTATTGATGAACAGGGTACTTAACAGGATCGTATTCGTTTGGATTCTCCTCCTGGCACTGGTGGCTTTAATCGGCCGCGTGACGATAGCTGCTCCTAATGGCGGCCGGACCGCCGCGGATTTCTTGCAGATTGGGATCGGTGCCCGAGCGGCCGGCATGGGCGGCGCGTTCACGGCGGTTTCGGATGATGCCGGAGCTTCTTACTGGAATCCGGCCGGCCTGACCGGTGTGAACGGCGGCGAAGTAGTGCTGGGGCATTTTTCCTGGTATCAGGATATCAAACTGGAGTATGGCGCGGTGGCCTTACGGACCGGTGAGCGCACCAGTCTGGCGGCTTCGATTACGTATTTGAGTTATGGACAGATCGATGGCTACAATCTCGACGGTACATCCTCGAACGAAGAAATCTCTGCCTATGATTGGGCCGGTGGAATCTCGCTGGGTTACAAGCTAAACCAGAGATTGTCGCTGGGTGCGACGGGCAAGTTTGTCAATCAGCGGCTGGACGACGTCAGCGGTTCTGCTTATGCGCTCGACCTGGGTGCTCGTTATGACTTCGATCGTTTCTCGGTGGCGGCAGTGCTGACCAACCTGGGCACGAAGATGGACTTCGCCGGCGTGTTCGAGGATCTGCCTACGGCGGCTCGCTTAGCTGTGTCGGTGCGGCCCTTTGGTGATGCCTTCGCCACCTCGGTTGAATTCGACCGGCAGTTACACGGCGGCACTACCATCCGCCACGGTGTTGAGTACAGTTATGAAGGGCGCTATTTCGTCCGAACCGGCTATAATTACCTGCCGAATACGGACCAGCGCAGTTTTGGGCCGGGTCTGAGCTTTGGGGTCGGGGCACGGTTCAACCGAGCGCAGGTTGATTATGCCTTTACGCCGGGAGAAAAGTACGCCTCTGAAGACCTTCATCGTCTCTCACTGAAGTTTCAGTGGGGACAATAGTGTTTTGGGATCTGCTCCCTGCTCAATGAGAAGACCGGCCACGAGCCGGTTTTTTTCTGTTCTCTGATTCATCATTAGGCGCAACCGGTTGCAGATATTATGCCGCTCTGCGCAGATAACTGCGGCCCTGCACCGGCTTGCTTTCAAGATTGTATTAGTCCTTTATTCGGGGGTCGAAATCGATAGAGAACCTGTTGTGGTTACTCAGGTTGCGGACTAGCGGTCTAAGTCTCGAAATTTGCCAAACCTACCTGTACTTTGGCCGTTTTGGCAGTGGTTTTGCTTGACATACCAAAGCGAACTGGAGGGACGCAATCTCCGAGAGTAAGCGTCCATACTGAAATACTAAACAATACGGACTACTCTGCCACTGCAACAGGACTTCGGATTTGGTTAGGGATGAACAGCGAGATTAGCTCAAAGGCGAATATCAGTTCTGAGTCGGCGGTGGCTCTTCCGGTTTCCTCGGCTGGTTATGGCGTCGCTTCCGGAGTTCATACGGTCTCAATTGACCGCACCGGCAATCCGGCTCTCGGGATGGGGCAATATGTAAGTTACTATTACGGCGAGTATTTTAAGGGCATTATGTTTCTTCTGGCCACAACCGTGTTTATATTGGTTGTGCCTGCGTTTTTGGCCAAGCCAGCCCGGGTGAAAGCTATGTTGAGTAGAGTTGCCAAGAGATCGATAGATATCATCGGATCGTTGGTTGGGATGATACTGACCTTGCCAGTGTGGATAATTCTGCCGATTCTCATCAAGCTGGATTCCCGCGGTCCCGTGTTCTATGTTCAAACTCGGGTAGGGCGAAACAGACGGCAGCGCGACCGTCGATATTGCCAGCGAACCGACGTGGAAGATCATCGCAAGCGCAGCCGGCGGCGAGTCGACACCAACGGGGTGCCGTTCAGTGTCTACAAGTTCCGCACTATGATGGACAAGGCCGAGGCGCGATCCGGCCCGGTTTGGGCCACCGCCAATGATCCGCGGGTTACCACTCTCGGGGCGATATTACGCAAAACTCGGCTGGACGAAATCCCGCAGTTCATAAATGTCCTCTTAGGCCAGATGTCTCTGGTCGGCCCGCGTCCGGAGCGTCCCAACTTTGTTGAGAAATACAGCGCCAAGTTCGATGATTACGCCAGGCGTCTTAATGTCAAGCCGGGCCTCACCGGTCTGGCCCAGGTTGAGAGCGGCTACGATTCATCTGATGAGTCAGTGAGGATCAAGCTGGAACACGATCTCAAGTACATCAGCAGTTGGTCGCTCTGGCTCGACATAAAGATTCTTTGCCGCACCGTTATCGTTGTTCTGACCGGGCGCGGCGCCTGTTAGGACGGACCTCCAAATCGGCCCTCGCCGTGGCCGAATTCTCCGCCAGGTTTCTGTTTATTCAAGCTTGTCCCGCCTCGATGAATACTGTATAATTCCGATAACGGAATAGGAAAACAGTTCAATTCGGGATAGCTCAATGGCGTTGAAAAGGATTTTGGCGACGATCCTGGTCGCAGTCATATCATCGGGATCGGTTCTTGCACAGAGTGTGGCAGGGGGGGATGTGGCGATCACGTCCAATCCTCCCGGGGCGTTGGCCACGTTGGAGGGGGAGGCAACCGTATCGGGGGTAACGCCCGCCAGGTTTCGGCATCTGCTGATTGGTGACTACCGGCTGGTGGTCCGAATGTACGGCTACGAAACTTACTCCACTCGTGTGTATCTCGACCCCACGCGAACAATGGAATTCAGTGTTAACCTGGCTCCCAAGACGCGTGTCAAAGCGGCTCTGAGATCGATGATCATACCGGGCTGGGGGCAGTACTATAGCGACCAAAAAACCAAGGCGTGGACGCTGGCTCTTTTGGCGGCCGGATCAGCGGCGGCGTACTTGATTGCGGATAGTCGTTTCGACGACAAATTCGACGAGTACCAGACGAGACTTCGTGAGTACGACGCGACCTCCAGTGTCGACGAGTTGCACCGACTCCACCCTGGGCTTATGGCGGCCCAGCGAGACGCCTGGGATGCCGAGAACGCGCGAAGAGTTACCATAGCTGTGAACGTGGGAGTGTGGGCGCTCAACGTGCTGGACAACTTGATTTTCTTCCCGCATCATCCGGAAGGGTTTAGAGTCAAAGGGTTGACGGTGAAACCGACGTCTGATTTCCGGCAGCTTGGGTTATCGCTGGCTACAAACTTCTAAGGCGGTGGATGACGATGACAAAGTTCATTCCTTCAACGGTCCTGATGATCCTGGCGTTGCTGGTTGGCTGTGATCGGTACCTCGACTCCAGTGACCCGGTGCGGTCGCTGCCTTCGGATGTGTCGATACCGATCAATCTGGAGGCGGTCATTGACGATGCCTCTGTGACGTTGAAGTGGGAGTTAGTCGACAGCAGCGACGTTGCACGATTCCGTATCTATGTCGCTGACGATGAGCACGGCGAATATATCCTTTGGGATTCGACCTCAAGCTACAGTGTCACGCTTGACGATCTGCGCTTGAACCAGCATCATTACTTCCGCGCAACTACGGTCAGCACGACCGGCCTGGAGTCGTCGCCGTCTGAAACTGTGTCGGCGACTGCAGTCCACTTGTCGATCAGTATCAACAACGACAGCGAGTACACCAGGCAACGGGATGTGCAGGTGCAGATATATACCGGCGTCGCAGCGTCATATGTAGAGTTGTCGGAGCAAGCCGATTTCTCCGACGCCGTATGGGAGAGCTTCGGTAGTACCAAGTCGTTTGAGCTCTCGGAAGGGGATGGCGTCAAGACGGTGTACGTGCGGATGCAATACGCCGACGGTTCGGAGACCGGCGCGTCGCTCTCGGACGATATAACGTTGGATACTTATGCCGAGATAACATCGGTAACCTTTTGGCCGCGATCTGATACGCTCAAAGTTGGTCATACCACCACTTTCAAGGTCGACGCCGGTGAAACCGGGGGAGAGGCTTCGGTTTCGTTTGAATCGGTCAGGGATTTCCAATTGTATGATGACGGCGCCGACGGTGATGTGATTGCTGATGATGGTGTCTACTCCGGCATATACACGGTGCCGCATGGCGTGAATGCTCTTGACGCGATTGTTACCGGTTCGTTCACTGATGCAGCCGGCAACCGGGCGGATCCTTTTGAATCCGAGGACTTGATAAATATCAACATGCCACCTGACGCCGTGACATTGGCTGCGGATACCAATAGTGTGGAGAGTACAGTCATCTTCACATGGTCGATCAGTAACGAATCGGATTTCGATTCTTACCGATTATTTCGCAATCCCTCCTCCGGTACGGTTGATACCAATGATGAGTTGGTGACGATTATTACAGCGTCAGGTACGGCCCAGTATGAAACGAGCACCCCTTCGGGCGAAAGTCACTATAGGCTCTTTGTCTTCGATCGTCACGGCGAGTTTGCAGGATCGAACGTGGTATCAGTGACTGCACCCTAAGGCCTCCCCATGAATCTCGTCAGGTCCATAAACCGGCTGATCATGCTTTTCCTTGACACCTTCCGTCAATTTGGACGGGGGCGAATCTGGCTGGTGTTGGGGCTGTTCTTCCTGTTCAACTGGCTGGTTCTATTTGCACACTATAAGGCGATGTCGCCGGTCTTTTATGGTCCGATCAAACTCTGGGCGGAATTCTTCGGTTCCCGAGAGGCCACCGGGTTTTTCCATTACCCCGGTCATTTTCTGATTCTGCCCATCCTGTTCGACTGGGCCAAGTTGGCTGTTGGGCTCGTTCTTGAGGGGGCGGTTCTGGGGCTGGTGGCCCTGATGTTCTTCGATAGTTACCTTGAGGTCAAAAAGCCGGAGTCATCCCCGCTGAAGTTGGTGCTCTCGTCCTGGGGGCAGCTCATCTTGGGCTGGGTTTTGCTCAATGGACTGATGCTTGCGGCGACCCTGATTTTTCCCCAGTATCTGGTCGACTGGTTATGGGGATCGCCTCGGAGGATGATGGTCTTCGAGTTCGGAATAATGCCCGGCATCTTCACCCTTATGCTGGCCATGTTGTATTTCGTAATCCCGTCCATCGCGGTCTACGGTGACAACGTTCTGGAGGGGCTGAAACGTTCGTTGGGGATATTCATCAGGAATCCGATTACCTGCCTGATTCTGGCCTTTGCAGTCATCCTGGGTCAGACGTTAATCTCGGTGGCAGCGGGGCGGCCGGTGACAATAATCGAAAAGTTCAGGCCGGAACTGGTCTACTGGGTCTTGCTCGCCGGCCTGGCGGTCAATGCCCTGGCCTCGTTCCTGTGGATGGGTACGGCCGTTCGGTTTTTGATAGACGAAGAAGAGTAGGCTGCTGTACCGGCCATTCTTACCAGGCGCCGATCGACTCCCTCCAACTTGCCAGCCGTATTGAATCCTCCTCAAGAACCAATCAGTCCAAAACAAGACTTTCCTACCCCATGATATAGTATTCCCGTCTGAGGTTTCTGTTGCGAGGACTGGTTCGCCTGTCAGATTGTTCATAATCTTACGATTATTTGCGCTTAACCACCGGATATCCTGCTTTTGTCTCTTCACAATTCAGGATAACCGCCGATATATGCGATATAACGGAAGATGCTAGATAAGATGCAGATGAAAAACATATTGCTGGTTGATGACGACAAGGATCTTTCCCAGTCGCTGGCCAACCTGTTTGATCCGGAGAAATTCAATTTCAGCTTTCTGGATGACGGCACCGAAGTCTGCGAGTTTGTCGATGAGCACGACGATATCGACCTGGTAATGCTCGACGTGAACCTGCCAAGCCTGTCGGGACTTGAGGTTCTCAAGCAAATCAGGCAGCGCAAAGAGAATCTTCCGATCATCGTGATCTCCGGTTTTGTGTCAACTGATGATGCCATGGAAGCGATGCGTGAGGGCGCCTTCGAGTACCTCACCAAGCCGTTTCAGATTGAGAAGTTGATCGATACCGTCAACAAGGCTTGTGGCTACACCACCGCTTACAAAAGCCCCTTGGCATCAACGCCGGTTCGAGAAGAAGCGACCCAGTCTGGTGTCGATGAGATCGTCGGTCAGTCCCCGGAGATTGTGGAGATCGCCAAGCTAATCGGACAGGTGGCCAAGTCGGATGCCGCAGTGTTGATCATCGGTGAATCCGGCACCGGTAAGGAACTGGTCGCGCGGGCCATCCATCGTCACTCCAATCGCCGCGCCAACGCCTTTCTTTCGGTCAATTGCGCCGCCCTGCCGGAGACATTGTTGGAGTCGGAGTTGTTCGGTCACGAGAAAGGTGCTTTCACCGGCGCCTACTTCAAACGGATCGGTAAGTTCGAGCAGGCTGACAGTGGCACCCTTTTCCTTGACGAAATCGCCGACATGACCATGCTCACGCAATCCAAGCTGCTCAGGGTTCTTCAGGACAAGAGCTTTCAACGAGTCGGTGGCAGCGACAACCTCACCGTCGACGTGCGTATTGTGGCGGCGACGAACAAGTCGCTGGTGCAGTGCATGAAGGAAGGGTCCTTCCGCGTTGATTTGTTCTATCGTCTCAAAGTCGTATCGATCTATATCCCGCCGCTACGCGAACGCCGGGTTGACGTCCCCCAGTTGGTCGGATACTTCTGCAAGAGGTTCGCCACGCAGCTTGATCAACCGGTCCGGCGCGTTTCCAAGAAAGCACTACAGATGCTGACCGGGTATCAGTGGCCGGGCAACGTGCGCGAATTGGAAAACAACATCCAGAATGCTCTGGTCATGTCCAAGAGCGAGACCCTTCAGCCGGAGGACTTCCCGATCTTCTCTGAAGACACGTCAAGACCACAAATAGATCTGTCGACTCTGAAAGATGACTACACCGAGACGTTCACTAAGATCATCAATCCGATAATGCCCAAGCTGATCGTCAATTCACCGGGTCAGATTTTTCACTTTCTTGAGAGCGCCTTTGAGCGGGCGGTGATATCCAGTTGCCTGAAGCACTTCGACGGCAACCAGGTGAAGACCTCTGAGACCTTGGGTATCTCTCGCAATACGCTCCGCGACCGTATCTCTCGCTACGGGATTTACTAGATTTTCAATTGCATCTCAATTGTAGGTCAGGACCCCTGCGGTCCTGACGTCTTTTGACCTCACGGAAATCGTCAGGAGGACAGGCCTCCTGACCTACTCCTGCTGAAGACCGGAGAATTCCATCCCGTGCAATTTGTGATTGAGCTTTCATGATTGCCCGGCTATCTTGTCGACATGAAACTCTGCCATTTCGCCGATAGTCATCTCGGTGCGGGGGAGAACCATCCCCGGCGCGGTGAGAGCGGTCTCACGCTCCGGCAGGAAGACATTATCAATGCTTTCTGCGAAGCGATAGATCAGATTATCGCGATCAAACCCGACCTCTGCATCCACGCGGGCGATCTGTTTCACAAGGTGCGCCCGATCAATCGTATCATGGCGATCGCTGCCGAACAACTGCACCGGCTGGCTGAAGTGAACAGTATCCCCACTATCATAATCAGCGGGAACCACGACGCTCCCAAGCAACCACACATCGGGGCCGCCATCGAGGTTTTCAGGCAGATCGAGAATCTGCACGTCGTGGCGTCCGGCAGGCTTGAAATTGTACGAGTCGGGGAGGTCGTGTGCCATGCGCTGCCGCATTGCTTAACCGTCGCGGCGCAGCAGGAACAGTTGACTAAGGTTGCGCCCGACCCCGATGCTCGGTTCAACGTCCTGGTGGCTCATGGGGTAGCAGCCGGGATGCCGGAGTTTTCGATGGCCGATCTGGGGGAGCAGGAATTCCCCCTGGAGTTGCTGGATCGTTTCGACTACGCTGCTTTGGGGCACTTTCACGATTTTAGCCGTGTCTCCCCGCGGGCGTACTACGCCGGATCGACCGAACGGCTGTCGCAGGCGGAGCGGGAGGCGGACAAAGGGTTTGCAGTAGTCGAGTTTGATCCGCTGGTGGTTCGGTTTGAGCCGGTCAGTTGTCGTCGGATGGTGGACGCGCCGGTGATCAACGCCGCCGGAATGCGCGGTGATCAGTTGCTGCAGGTTCTAACCGAGACCGTGGAGCGTATCGACACCTCCGACAAAATCGTGCGGGTGAGTGTTACCGGTGTCAGTGAGGAAACTCTCAAGACGATCCCGGCTGCTCAGATAGCGGCTCTGAAACAGAAATCGTTTGCGCTCAATATCCGTCTGGAAAAAGAGAAATCTGATGAAACCTCAGAATCATTTGGACGCAGTTCGATTGGACGAATCGATACGGCGTTTATCGAGTTTTTGGACATCGTAGACTTGCAGGGCTTTGATCGCGACCGTTTGAAGCGCGAGGCGCTGAAGTACCTGGCGGTGGAGGAGTGAGGGGGGGGAGAAGACATCTGTTAACCCAACTGTCTAATCCACATCTGCGTCTAATGTGCGAAGTCCATCGGAACTAGTGGGGAAGGCGATTACGATAGTTCTCAAGATCCTCAGCGGAAACCTCTTCAGGAGCAACTAATCTGTAGTGTCTTTCACTGGCTACGCGAACCCCCTGATCGGTTTGTTCGAATTCATACAACACAATGATACCATCACCCGTAAACTGGGCACCAATTGGTCTGCAGACTAACTGCGAGAATTTGTTTTGACACAATGCGAAATCCTGTTCGATTTGAACCACGCTGATGATATCGCTATGACCTTTGGCTTGCACCGGTATGGCGTACTGACAGCCTTTCTTGTCCACACCAATATAAATCTCGTCAGTCTCAACTTGTCCCATGTTTGGCACTGTGGTACGAAGGTGATTTTGAAGGGAGTAGCAGGTAACACCGGTGAAAACATCGATTAGACGATTATAGCGTACTTTTGCCAGTAGTGCCTGCTCATCGCTCAGAGAGTATTTTGACACAAGCCCAGGAGTCGCATCTGGGATTTTTGTTTCCACCAAGCCGGTATTAGGAGCAATAAGCGCCTCTCGTACAAGAACAAATCGGTACTTTGACTTACCAGCAGGTCGAATAATCCAGTTTAGATCGTCGTGCTCAGTCTCTATAATCCGCTCTGGTAATGGAGTGCGATATCTAAAACTATATATCAAATCCCCCAAATTCTTAGGCAATTCAATCCCAAGTTTCTCGGCAGATATTGCAATGTCAGAGCGATCGAACTCAAATTGCAACATTCCGTCCTTATAATAGTGAAAAAAGACATCTTCGATTATTGCGGCATAACGATTCTTGGGACTCATGTGTCCTCCTTCGTCCCTATCCAGGCCATCTCAGCACCACTACTTCTTCACGTAGTTGTTGCTTAGTAGCTGTTGATAGTCTCTTTCTGAATAGATCCAGAGATAAAACCTCATAGCCCAGCGATTCAGCTATATCTGCTAACAACTGACCAGTTCTAATCATTACTCGAAGATAGGATGCTTGATCACCGACAACATAGGCGAGTTGAGCTCCGGGGCAGAGCGCAGGCCGAAGATCAGACAAGTGTCGTTTCATTCCACCGAAATACAGCTTTGTGAGCCGGGCATAAAGGCGTTCGAACCCGGAAGTTTTTCCTAATTCAATTCGTCTCTGTTCAATTTGGTCAGCAATCTTCTGAATGCGATCATTCGAAGCAACCAGTTCATCGTCTCTGTCAATGCTGTAAACTCCTCGAGTGTTGGAGCGAAGTAAACCCTGTTTCAGATGTCTCAACTCCGATCTGCTGGACACATAGCCCAATAAGACAGACTCTAGTCGGGTAGTGCGTGTGTAATCCTTCTCATTTGGATAAGGCGGCGATGTAATCACTGCGTTGATTGACCTTGGCCTAAGTACAGACGCCAGTGATCGAGAATCTGCGTTGTAGACAAGTGACTCAACACTCTGTGCGCCCTGAAGCGTCTCTAAATCTGCTGCTATCTTTCTTACTCCCTCAAGCCATAGCGAGATCACTGCGGCATCATCCCGTTTCACCCGCCTTACACCGACCTCAGGGCCAAAGTGTAGATTACTAGCCTCGTAAACTATTGCCTTAGCATAGGCGAGTCTTTCATGCTCATAGAAGGGACTATGCCGGCAGTTATCTACTGCGTCAAGGAGAACCAGTGCTTTATGTAGCGGAAGAGGGCTAATGGAGTTCCGAATAAGCAACTTAGCTGTTTCGATGGGTAATTGCCTGAGTTCAGTGGTGCGGCATGCTTCCAAAGGAGTTCCAGATTCAAATAACTCCCCGTTGTCGCTAATACCTTGCTTGCGCAGAACCCTTATTGCGCGTTGGGAAACTCGTCGTGCATGTTGCATCAATGCAGTTCCATCGATCGACCAGTCAACTTTGGTGCGCGCGAAACCACACACCGAGGGGTGGGCTTCTACTCCGACACTCCTAATTCCAAGTTTCTTACATTCGACCAAGGTAGTGCCAGTGCCGCAGAATGGGTCCAAAACGCAGTGCTGTGGGCTCATTCCGAAGCGTTCAAGATACTCTCTTACTAGGTGCGGCGGATACGAAAGGACGAACCTATACCAGTCATGCGCTGACCTGTCTTCGCATCGCAATTGATTGACTTCGTTTCTTCTTGATGTCACAATCGGAGCCACTGTGCGCTTTGTCCTATTGTTAGGTATACGCCATCTTTCCCATACTATTATTATAGTACAAGTGTAAGTGTTAGGAAGGCAAGGAAAACTCCATCACATTTTTTTCGGCTCGTGGCCGACCGTTTACGGTGACATAAATGGTGGGCAGCCCGAAGATCATGGTCGGCTACCCTGCGTAGTTCAGGAAGAACACGAAGAGCCTGATGAACAGCCAAAAGCACTTTTCTACGATTCCTAACTGGTGCACGATCACCGCCAGGACCGCTACCGGCGTGATGTATCGCAGGAGAAACCTGAGTCCCTTGTACAGAGGACCACGTGAACCGAATTCGTCGGCGCGGTCCTTGTCTTTCATCACCCAGGCGATAAACAGGCAGGTGAACAGGCCGCCGATCGGCAGCATGTAGTTGGTGGAGAAGTCGTCAAAGAAATCGAAGAACCCTTTTCCTGAGAACGGAACAGACCAGGCGCTCACCGCCGAGAAAATCCCTAATACATAGATGCCTGCACCCAAAACAAGGGTGGCGGCAATACGGCTCCAGCCTCTGCGGTCTACAAAGTAGGAGACGACCACCTCAAGCAAACTGATTCCGGACGTTACCGCGGCGAAGGTCAACAGTACAAAGAACGGCACCGATATCCACGGTCCGATGTCCTTGAATAACACCGGCAGCGTTTTGAAGATCAAACCCACGCTTTGCCCCGGTTCCATCCCAAAATGGAATACCATTGAAAAGATAGCTATCCCGGCCACGAGCGCGACCACGGTATCGAGAAACGATATGGCTATGGCGTCACGCACGAGGTTCGAGCCGCGCTTCATATAGCTGCCGTAGGTGATCATGGCGCCCATGCCCAGTGACAAGGTGAAGAAGGCGTGCCCCAGCGCCGACAGGACACCCTCGGCGCCGAGCTTGGAGAAGTCAGGCTTGAACAGAAAGGCCAGCGCCTTGCTGCCGCCCTCGGTGGAGAACAGGCCGTAGCAAGCCAGGCCGAGCAGGATTGCAAACAGCGCCGGCATCAGAATCTTGCTCCAGCGTTCGATGCCCCGCTTGATACCGCCGATTACGATACCGATGCATATCGCCATAAAGATCGTGTGGTAAAAAATCGATTGTCCCGGAGAAGTGACCAGTTCGCCAAACTCAGACTGGATGGCCTCGGCGGTGCCCTGAAAGCCGGCGATAGCCTTGAAGATATAGGCGAGCGCCCAACCGGCCACGACACTGTAATAGGACAGGATGACAAAACCGGAGGCTACTCCAAGCCAGCCCACCAGTTGCCACGGGCTGCCCTCGCGATGCAGTTTTTGAAATGCGCCCACCGGGTTCTGCTGTGTGCGGCGACCGATGATCAACTCGGCCAACATCAGCGGCAGACCGACCACCAGCACGCACACCAGGTACACCAGGACGAAAGCGCCGCCGCCGTAGTCGCCGGTGATGTATGGGAATTTCCAGATATTGCCAAGACCGATAGCCGACCCCGTGGCGGCCAGTATGAACCCGACACTGGTTGTCCAGTTACCGCGTCCGGAACTGCTGTTGGTGTCCAGGTTGTACTCCTGTTCGTCGGGCATGGATGCATCTCTCCCGTTCAATGGGTGAACCGAAAATCGGCGACTCCAAACGGCCACCGACTGAACCGCTATCGAATGCCACTGGATAACATGCGAACCAACCTGGCATTCCTGCGCGTCGGGCATTAAGGAAGATTACGTCCGTGTGTCTGTCAACATTTAACGCCCCCAGACTTGCTTTTTTGTTGACCATTGCCGAAAGGAGCGCTACGATAGCTCCTAATTGACAGTATGGATTATCATGCCGGATAGCACGTCTGATAGGAGAAGCATATCATGAAGAAGGCAGCGATTGTTGTAGCAACAGTATTATTGGCAGGGGTGGCATACGGAGATGGACTAGACGCCTATGGATCGGCGTTCGGAACATTGAGCAAAGCGCAAGTCATTGGACAGGGAGCCGGCGACATCGGATTAGCGGTTGGCGCGGCCGATTGGAATTCTTTTGTGGGTTTCTTCGCCTACGGGATGTCTGAATCGACGGAGGGACGCATTAAACTGGGGATTGCCGACGAAAGGGGCTTTGACGCCACGGTGACTTTCGGGCTGGATTTTCACTATCAGATGTTGGATTTCAATTCGGCTGTCCAGCAGGATCCGCTTGATCTGTCAGTGGGTGGTTTTTTTGAGTATGTCGATTTTGACGGATTTTCTATTTTTCAGATTGGCGCCGACCTGCTCGGCTCGATCCCCTTCAGTCTCAGCGGTGGGACTACTCTTACACCCTATGGGCGGTTTAATGTCAGGCTGGAACGATACAAGGTCGATGTTCTCGGTGTATCGAAATCCGAATCTGAACTGAAGTTTGGGCTCAGTCTCGGTACTTGCTGGGATATGAGCGAGGACTTCGGGCTTTACGGTGAATTTCAGTTCGACGGCAATGACGGTCTGTTCGCCGGCCTTAGGTATCGAGTGTTGTAAGAAGATCGGCAAGTTTGCGGATATCTCTTTTAGTCCACCATGACCTATCTTGACGCCATCATTCTCGGGCTGCTGCAGGGGCTGACCGAGTTTCTACCGGTATCGTCATCGGGCCACCTGGTTCTGGCGCAATCTCTCTTGGGAGTCAAGCAGCCGGGTGTTGCGTTTGAAGTGCTGGTCCACTTGGGTTCCCTGCTGGCGGTACTCATCTTTTTTCGCAAACCGCTCGTTCGTATGCTACGGTCCATATTCGACAAACGACTGAGCCGGGAACGGTCTACTATCGGTTACCTGGCCCTGGCCACCCTCCCGGCGGCAGTTCTGGGGGTCCTGTTGGAGGATTTTTTTGCGGCGGCATTTTCGCGTCCGTTGTATGCTGCGATAATGTTGTTTGTGACAGGGGGGATACTTTTGTCAACCAGGTTTGCCACCAACCGACATCAGGGTTTTACCTGGCGTCGGGCGCTGGTGGTGGGGCTGGCCCAGGCGGCGGCGATCATGCCCGGTATATCGCGGTCGGGAAGCACTATCTCGGTCGGTTTGCACGCCGGAATAGAGCCGTCCAAAGCGGCTGAGTTCTCCTTTTTGCTGGCCATTCCGGTCATTGGCGGTGCGGCCCTGCTGAAAGCTAAACAACTAGTCAATCTCCCCTCCGAGTTGGTCAGTCAATATCTCATTGGTGGTCTTGTGTCGTTTCTTGTTTCGCTGGTCGCCGTCTATCTCGTGCTGGCGGCGGTGCGACGCGGCAAGTTTGAGTATTTTGCGTATTATTGCTTTGCTGCCGGCGGAGTGGGGTTGTATCTTTTCCTCTAGATGAGTAAGAGGATTTTGACCATCCGATTCGGTTCGTTGGGGGATGTCCTGCTGACATCGGCGGCGGTGGCCAACCTTCGTATCAGTTTCCCTGATCATTCGATCACCTACCTGACCAAAGAAGGTTTTCGTCCCTTGGTCGAACGGTTCGGTACTGTCGACGAGTTGATTACCATCCCCGACAACGCTGGGTTGACCGATTTCTATCGGCTGCTGGCGCGGCTTGGTGAGGCCCACTTCTCCCACATAATCGACTTGCACGGCAACACGCGATCGTACTTGACGCGGACCTTGCTCACTGCCGACAACAAGGTCGTATATCCCAAGCGACGGCTGGAACGATTTCTTCTTACGCGGCGTCACAAAAGTATTCCCGAGAAGTTTCCGCATACGATTGATCTTTATAATGCCGCCGTGACCGAGTTGGGCGGTAAGGTGTTCTGTCGTCGACCGATTTTGCACCCGGAGGGTGGGGAGTCAGTTGACTCGCCGGTGCCCGAGTTGAACGACCACGAACCGTTTGTCGTGATTGCGTCGGGAGCAGCACACGACAACAAGCAATGGCCGAAGGAGCGTTTCGCTGAAGTGGCCATTCGGCTGCATCGTGAGCGCGGTGTTTCTATCGTGTGGGTCGCCACCGAAAAAGACCGGGCCTGGCCGGAACTGCAAGCGACATTTCCACCGGGCGCATTTGTTGAATGTATCAACCGACCGCTGACGGAACTGGCTTCGATCATCGCCCATGCTCACGCGACGGTGGCCAACGATTCCGGTATCGCTCACCTGTCCTCGGCCGTGGGTACGCCGGTTGTGACCGTGTTCGGTCCCACCCATCCGGCCCTGGGTTTTGCCCCGCGCGGTCTCTATGATCGTGTTGTTGAGGTGGACGAAGACTGCCGCCCCTGTTCGCGTCATGGTCGCACACCCTGCTATCGCGAGAAACGTTTTTGCTTCGATCTCGTGACGCCGGAGATGGTGCTCACGGAGGTCGGTCGCATCTTAGATCACACCATCGGCGCTCAGGGCGCTTTATTCGTCGATCGGGATGGCACATTGATTGTCGACAAACATTTCTTGTCCGATCCCGACCAGATCGAATTCGAGGATGGCTCCGTCGAGGCGCTCATGCGGGCTCAGGAGTTGGGGCTGAAGATTGTCATTATCTCGAACCAATCAGGGGTGGCGCGAGGTTTGTTTGATCTGTCAACGGTCGAACGGGTCAACGCCCGCTTGATTGAAATGTTAGCTAAGCGAGGCGTGAGTGTCGATGCGTTGTATTATTGCCCGCACTACCCGCAGGGACGGGTCCGTGAATTCGCCATAACCTGCGATTGTCGTAAGCCGGCGCCGGGGATGCTGGAGGAGGCCGCACAACAACTGGGGATTGACCTAAGGCGATCGTACGTAATCGGTGACAAGCTTGATGATGTCTACCTTGGTTACACGTCGCCGGTGCGCGCTTTCATGGTTCGCTCGGGCAAGGGCGCCGCCGAGGAACAACGGTTGCGCAACTATTGTATTAATGGTGGCGTCAAGCTGTTTGATAATTTGGCGGCCGCCGTAACGTATATCGAGGAAGATCGTCGCCATGCTTAAGGAAGCGGCCTTCTACCAATCAATAGCCGATGACAAGTTGCAGTGCCTGCTGTGTCCGGCTGAATGCAAGCTGGCCGAGGGTCAGGTCGGTATCTGTGGTCGGTTTCCTAAGCAGGGGAAGCTATACACCGACAATTACGGTGAGGCCGTTACGCTGGCTGTTGACCCGATTGAGAAAAAGCCGCTGTATCATTTTTGTCCCACCGCCAATATCGTGTCTACCGGCCCCAACGGATGCAACCTTGGCTGCCTGCACTGCCAGAACTGGACTATTTCACAAAGCAAGACACATACTACGTACATCGATCCGCGTTCTTTGGTGGAGGTAGCCGGGCAACATGGTTCGATTGGCGTGGCTTTCACCTATACGGAGCCGATAATCTGGTATGAGTATATTATGGACACGGCGCCTTTGCTTCACGAAGCCGGTTACAAAGTGGTGCTAGTCACCAATGGATATATCAACACCGGACCACTCTCTCACTTGCTTGAACATATCGACGCCGCTAATATCGATCTCAAAGGGATGCGACCGGAGTTCTACAAGAAGGTTTGTAAAGGGAAACTGGAGCCGGTATTGGAGACAATCAGGACGGTCGCAGCCTCGCACGTGCATCTTGAGTTGACCAATCTGTTGATACCGGGAAAGAATGATTCTGACGAGGACATTACCAGGCTGGTTGAGTTTGTGGCGTCGATTTCGAATGAGATACCGCTGCATCTTTCGGCTTACCATCCGCAGTACAAACTGAACGTTGAAGCAACACCTGCCGACACCATGTTAAGAGCGTTTTCTATCGCGCAATCAAAGCTCAAGCACGTGTTTCTCGGCAACGTTGCTCTTACGGATGGGTCCGATACTGCTTGTGCCTCGTGCGGACACAAACTGATCAGGCGCTCTGGGTATCGCACGGAGATAGTTGGTTTAGACGGCAGCAAATGTTCAAACTGCGGCGCTGAAACAGGTATTGTGCGGTGATGTCATGGGTTGTGCGTCGAACGAAATGGCTGCGGTTTCTCAGGTGGACGCGTCGGCGCCAATTGGCAGAACGATGAACATTAGCAGACACTATCTCGTCTGTATAGAGAGTTCTTAATGGCAAGACAATGATACACGGTTCGTCCGATAAATACATGACTTCGAGACTTATGTCGCTGTTGGTCCACCTCAGGTGGCTTACGATAGCGATTCTGGCAGCGATTTTCGTCATGGGTGCGGTCGGCGAGAGTTGTGCTCAGTTCTATTTCGGCAAGAACAAAGTGCAGTATGCTCGTTTCGACTGGCAGGTGATGACCACCGAACACTTCCGGATCTACTTCTATGCCGAAGAAGAGCAACTGGCTCAGACCGCGGCGAATCTGGCCGAGACATCGTACCGAGTGCTGGCGGCGAAGTTCAACCATGAGGTCAGGAAGACAATCCCGCTGATCATATATTCGTCCCCTACTTATTTCTCACAGACCAACGTCCTGCCGGGACTCTTGCCGGAATCCGTGGGGGGCTTTATCGAGTTCATGAAGGGTCGGGTCGTCGTGCCGTTCAACGGTTCCTACGGCGATTTCACCCATGTGATTCGGCATGAGATGGTTCACGTTTTCATGATCGACAGGCTCAAGGCCGCTCTCGACCGTCGACCGAGGACGCGAAGCTTTTACCCCCCGCTGTGGTTTACCGAAGGGCTGGCCGAATACTGGTCCACTGATTGGCGGACCAAGGCTGACATGGTAGTCAAAGACATGGTGATCACCGATAAGCTGATCCCGATCGATCAGCTGTACACGATACGCGGGTCATTCTATATGTACAAGCTGGGCGAGTCGATTTGCCACTTCATTGATTCGGCTTACGGTCCCGACAAAATACCAAGGCTGTTTGAAAATTGGCACAAGGGGAAGGATTTCAATGAGGTGGTGGCCCTGACACTCGGCGATGACCTCAACGAACTGTCGGAAAAGTGGGAGTACCATCTGAAGAAAAAGTACTTCCCGGAGATCAGGGAGTTGGGTCTTCCCAAGATGGAGTCGAGGCGCATCACCACCCACGTTTTTTCCGAGAAAGGTGTGCCCATTCGCTGGGATGACGGCAACGGCGCGAAGGACTGGATCGTGTACAAGGCGTATCGTCGGGGCTACTCGGGGATCTACATGCGCCCTATCGATGAGAAGAAAGGAAAGGTCCACACTTTGCTCAAAGGGGAGCGGTCGGCTGACTATGAGTCACTGCATCTTCTCAGGTCCGGGATCGACGCCAACGATTCGGGGATCGTTGTTTTTTCGTCCAAGTCAAAGGATGCCGATGTTGTCTATCTCTATGATCTGAATGAAGACCGGGTCACTCGGCGCTATGAGTTTGATGATTTGATCGAGGCTCGTTCTCCACGTTTATCACCTGACGGGCAGCGAATTGTTTTCTCGGGTGTGCGTAAGAATGGTTTTACGAATCTCTATGTGCTGGACTTGCAGACAGGTACTTACCTGGCGCTCACCAGCGATGTGTATCATGACACCGATCCGGTGTTCACCACTGATGGTCGTCGCGTTATCTTTTCCTCGAATCGTAACGCCCACGGAGACGACGGTGCATTGAACCTTTTTGAGATCGGTCTGGATGACCGTCGGATAGAGCAACTGACTTTCGGCAACTACGATGATCAGGCGCCGGAGTGCGCCGACCATGGTGTATACTTTTCGTCTAATCGCACCGGCGCCTACAATCTTTTTCTGTTGGACGAAGCGGGTCAATTGACACAGCAATCCACCTATGTTACCGGCGCCTTTGATCCACGACTGACCCGGGACGGTCGCCGCCTGACGTACACCGGTTACCAGGATATGGGCTACCGTATCTATGAGATGGATATACCTCAGAGTGCAGAACTGGTGGAACAACCGTCTTCGTTGGGTCATTCCTCATGGCGTCCGCCGCAGATCGATCGCAAGTATAGTCGTTCATCGGTCAAATATGATACTGACTATTCCTTTGACATCGCTCAGTCGTCCGTCGGATATGATCCGGTCTATGGTTCCCTCGGTGGTTTTCAGGCGGCCATGTCCGATGTTCTGGGCAACCGCGCCTATTACTTTCTCTTGACTAATACCGCCACGACCAAGGACGAACTGTTGGAGTCGTTCAACGTCGGCGTCACCTATGTCAACAAGGAACGCAGACTTAACTGGGGTGTTGGTTTGTATCATCTCTACGATGAGTACTTCAATGATTTCGATCAGTATTACTTCGAACGCCAGGCCGGTGGCATCGCGCTATTGAGCTATCCCATGTCCAAGTTTCATCGCGTCGATCTGACCACCCTGGCGCGATACTCCAAGCGTGAGAGTCGTTTTCGTTTCAACGAACGAGAGGCGTTCCTGGTCACCCATTATCTCAGTTGGGTTTTCGATAACTCGCTCTGGGACATATCGGGTCCGATTGAGGGGAGACGTTACAATTTCACGCTGGGCGTGACCAACTCGCTCGACCGGGGTAGCAACTTCAGTCGCATCGCGTTGGCTGACGTGCGACACTATTTCCGACTCGGCCGCTACTCGGCTGTGGCCAACCGACTGTTTGCCTACACTTCCGCAGGCAAAGAACCTCAGAGAATCTATTTCGGCGGCAGTTGGTCATTTCGTGGTTATGATCGCAACGCTTTCTATCATAGAAACGTCTTGTTTGCCTCCACCGAGCTGCGCTTCCCCTTGATCGATGTGTTGATGATTGGTCTACCGTTCGGCGGCTTCGATTTTCGCCGCATTCGCGGCGCCCTGTTTTTTGATACCGGGTCGGCGTGGGACGACGAGTTCGACCGGTTTCTGGGCTCGTTTGGTTTCGGGTTCAGGGTGGCGCTGGGCTATGTCGTGCTGCTTCGGTTCGATTTCACACGTACGACTGACTTTGAAACGGTCAGCGGCGATACTGACTTCGACTTTTTCTTTGGGTGGAACTTCTGATGACGTTTCGTCTTTCTTTGATAGCTCTGGTGACGCTGTTACTGCTGAGTATTGGTTGTTCACGTCGCTTTAGATTGAGCGATGAGCAATTGGCCCTGCCGTCGGCCTGGCCGTTTCATCGTGGCTCCATCCAGAGCCTTGGCAGCGCTGAGTCGGACAACTTCAACGGCCATCTGAACATCCTGTGGGAGAAACGTATTGGCGACAAGCCGGCAGGACCACTCACCATCAGTCACGGTATCCTGATATATCCCGGGTCAAGACGCAAGATTCGTTTTTTTGACCAGGTCGACGGCGATTATCTCGGGCACTGGCAGGCTAAAAGGTCGGTCCAGACCGGTCTGACCATGATTGATTCGTTGGCCTACTACGGGACATCCCTGCCCTATGAGCGGCTATGCTGCATTGACCTGGCCAATCGTCGACGAGTTTGGCGGCGGTGCGTAAAGGATGTTGCAGCGGGGACGATAATAATAGATAACCGCCTGATTGTTGCCTCCAGCTCCGGTTTGTTGCAGGCATTCGACGCCCATACCGGAAACCTGTTGTGGAGCATGGAAGTGGAAGGCCTCCTGGTTGCCGGGCCGACTTGTGACGCCGAGAAGGTGTATCAGCCGGTCGACAACGGGACGCTGCTGGCGGTCGCGGTTGAGGACGGACAAGAGTTATTTCGGGTTGAGTTGCCTGAACCTGTGGCAGCTTCAGTGGCCGTGGATGACATGATCTACGTGTCCGGTGTTCGTGGCGCCGTGTTTGCTCTGGACAGCGACGACGGCCGCATCGTTTGGCAGACATCCCTGGGCGGGGATGCCTGGACCGCACCGGCGGTACTGGACGGCAGGCTGTTTGTGGGTCTCAGCAGCGGCGAACTGGTAGCGCTTCAGAGTACGACCGGTGAGGAACTCTGGCGCTTCCAGACGGTCGAAGTGGTGCGAGCCTCGGCCACGGCAATTGGAAAGTTCGTGGTGGTCGGCACTATGGGCGGCAAGCTGTTCTGCCTGGACGCCGCCACCGGCACGGTGGTCGATCAGCGCCAAATGGACGGCGCCATTGCCGTGCCTCCGGTTTCCGATGGGAGGCGACTGCTTGTCGCCACCGATGAAGGAGAGATCACCTGTTTTGGGGATGAACATGAAGAAATCAGCCGACTCAATCAACGAATCGATTCTGGCTGCCGACCTCAACGAACTGGCCCATTCTCTGGTCAGGGAGTTGGCCATGGGCGCTCGCAAGGTTTCAATCTACGGCTCCGGCCATCCGATGGCTCTCCGGGCGCTGGAAAAACCGTTCCTCGCCTTCGAATGGATCTTCCGCTTTAAGCGCTACATCAATCTCAACCTCTCTCGGGGCGAGTTGTACATTCTGAACATTCGTCTGAAGGACAGTGTTTTCGTACGGGAAATCGTTCGCTACATGCAGCAACTTGATGTCGAGGCGCTCCTGTTCGAGCATCGTCTCGCCATGAACGAATTTACGCGTTTTGTTGATCGCTTTGTCAAACGAGTCGACCAGTCCGACCATCGGAATCTGCTGACCGATATCCTGCGTGAAAACAAGGTCGATACGATCGAAGTGAATTCCGAACATGCCTTTGCCATGTTCGAGAACAACAAGCAATATCGCGGCGATGTACAGGCGGACTTCTCAGTCAAGAGCTTCGTCATGCAGCGCCTGGGGAACGGTCCTTCGCTTCTGGCACAGATCGACGCAACCGGTCAGGAGGCGCTGGATCAACACGACATAGACTTCGAGATCGACATTATTCGTTACTTGTTACCAGAGAAAATAGCGTCGCTTGACGGCGATACCATACGGACGCACCTCTCTGCTTTGGCGAGTAAGATTGCGGGGGAGCAGGATGCCGATAGAAAGCAATCGCTGGTGCAGTCTTACCGGGCAGCTTACCGACTGACGGATTACCACCATGACCGAAACAAGATCGTCGACGCTCTGGACGAATCACTCGAGCAGTTGGATGTGTGCAGCAAGATGGCCTCGCAGATGACGACTCCGTCCGGTGCTATTCGACTGGAGGTCGGCGGCAAGCTTGATCAGTTGGTTCAACAATTCCTGCGCGGTGCGGAGGAACAACCGAACCTCAAAGAGTACACGGATGGTTTCTCGCGTCTGTTGAAAACCGGGCAGCAGGACAAGGCGATTCAGGTAATCTCTGAATTGATGGACCTGTTGGAGGCGCCGGAACCGATGCGACGTCAGATTGCTCTGGCCCTTCTGGAAGGCGCCGTGCAGTCGTTCAATCTCACGTCCGATACAGCCGTTTGTAACGTCGTTATCGAGCGCGTGATCGACCGTTTGAAAAAGAAAACCGAAACCTACGAATACTCCGAGGTCATCTGGACGCTGGTAGAGAAGAGTCTGTCATCGGATCGGTTCGATCTGTTGGCGCGGCTGACCACAGCAATGGCCGGGCGCCGACGGTTTGCGGATTCGGTTACGATTTATGACTCCATGGCGGTCAAACACGCCTTCTCAAACATCAATCGTCCCGAGGTGATAAACGCTCTCATCGATGAGATGGTCAAAGCAGACCATGAAACGGCCGCGTCCATCAGAGAGGTTCTGGTGGCTATCGGTACTGAGGAAGTGGCGCTGGCGCTGGCCAACATCATCTCTCATCCGGTGCGGCAGATTCGTCAACAGACACTGAAAGTTCTGGCTGAACTGGGCAAGGCGTCGTTGAAAGTGTTTTCGACTATTATGGCCGATGACGCCATGTTCGAACGCGATAGCGGCAGACATGAGTTGCCGGACGCGCGATGGTATGTCATACGCAACACTGTTTTCGTTCTTGGTTCATTAAGAGATCCCGAGGGGGTTCCGGCGTTGCGGCTGCGTATCAACGACAAGGACATCCGGGTGCGACGCGAGATCGTTGCGGCTCTGGAGAAAATCGACGGGGATGACGCCTGTGATCTGCTGATTGTCATGGCTGACGATAGCGACCGCGAAATCGGCGAAAGCGCAGTAATCGCTGCCGGTATCATCGGTACCCCGGAAGCGGCGCCGTTGTTTATTGATGTCGCCCGTAGGCATCCGTCGCTGTCAGCCCGCTGCGTCTATGCCCTGGGAAGACTCGGTGGCGATGAAGCCAGGGGCTACCTGGTCAAGCTGCTCGGATGCGAAGACGAACTGATCCGTCTGGTAGGAGAGGGTGTATCCAAGGACGATCTGAGACTGGCTGCGATCAAAGCACTTGGGAATATCGGCGACATTGAGGCGATTGATTCCATCCGCGACTATGACGACAATATGTCCAGGACTCAGAAGCTGTTTCTCAAGAACTCAGCGGTCAACAAGGCAATCAAAGAGTTGCTGGACAGGCGGTAGAACAGTCAAGCCGCGTTCCTGTGGCTGCTCGGTAGCCCACCCAGAGCGTCAGCGTCGGGTGGGTTTATCTGTGTCAGATCCCATCTGTCGCTTGGCTACAAGTGGGGCGCCATTGAGACCCGGACCAAGGGGCTTGTTGAAAAACCCTGAGAGCCGTCATTGCGAGGAGCGAAGACACTCGTGTCGTAGCGACGCGGCAATCTCAATCCGTTGGCAGACTTGACGTATGAGATTGCCGCGCTCCCTTCGGTCGCTCGCAATGACGAGGAAAAGAGCTTTTTCAACACTCCCGAACGTCCGGGCCACGTCCTGTGTACGAGATAGAGACCTGCCATGTCAGGAGCGCAGGGCTCCTGACCTACGAGGATTCCTACGCTACCCTTATCTCACAAAACAAACTCGACCCGTCCACTTCGACGAGAGATACCTTGGCGTCAAGGTCGTCTGTCATTCGCGTGAATTCCCCGGGTGACACTGTCGTCGCGCGAAACCCGTCCTTGCAGACAACAACGCCGTCACCGCTGGCATCATAGTCGATTTCACCCAATAGCCCCGCCTCAGCCTGAAGCTCAAACCATTTGATCCGATGTTCCCAGAAGCGCTCGGTGTAGGTTGAAAACATCGCCAGTCCCCCCGGTCGAGTTATTCGCACCGCCTCGCGCACGAGTTCACGGTGGTCAACATGGAAGGCCGAGATGCCGTTCTGAATGCACACGACGACATCGAAAGCGTCATCCGCAAGACCTGTGTTGACTGCATTCGTTTGAACCAGGTGGCAATTGTCATAATCTCGAAGCGAATCGCGAGCCATCACCAGGCTGTCGAGGGACGTGTCGATGCCGACAGCGGTCTCGACATGTTCAGCCAGCGCCTTGAGCACGCGACCGTATCCGCAGCCAAGTTCGACGATGGTAGAATCAGGGCCGACATGCTTCAAGACATGGTCAATCTCGGCCTGCAAGTACTGCTTCACCCGCTGTGGCGCGATCTCGTAGCATCGACGCAGCCGTTCGGCGGGGAGTTTGTCTGAGTAGTAGCGGTCCATCATGGATCCCCTGCGCAATCAGTATAGGCCTCAGGCATGGCACTACCCGACATTAGATCGAGTAGGTATGACTCCCATACAGGGCGACGTTCCGGGTGGCTATTGAAACAGTCCGTAAGCGAAGTCCCAGACTTTGTCGGGATCTTCGAAGATGACTTCTCCGGCATCAAACTTTTCGGGATCGTATCCCTCGTACTCTTCCTGAAACTCACTCTCACCGCGGCATAGATCCTCATAACCTGGGATAGAGCCGCAGTCCTCAGGAGGACAAGCGCGCTTACCGGTCAGGCATCTGGGGTAGGTGACATCCTCTCTCGGAATGATCTTCTCCAACGTCACCCGGTGATTCCAGTTGTCTCCCATATCGTAGATGTAGACACAGGAACGGTTATTCATCGAGAACCAACTGCTGATAATCTGATCAAGCCCGGAATGGATGGTCTTCAGGTTTAGTGTGTCTAAATCCATGATCTCAATGGTGCATCGTTCGCCGGTGATGGGGTTCTGCATCTCGAAGAGGTGAAGATGCGAATTGGTCCAACCCATCGCGTCCTGAATGGCGCAGTGCAGGTCCCAGAAACTGTAGGTTTCAGGAACCTGTATTTTTCTCCAGACAGGCGGCTTGGTGTACTTAAGTGCGACCTTGAACTGATAGATGTGTTTGAAACTCTTTTTCATCATAGTGAACCTCCTATATGTGCTCAATATCGCCTCTGCAATCTTTTTCCGCAACAGATTCCTTGAAACCATTGCCTGTGGGCTTGTTGAAGAACCCTGAGAGCCGTCATTGCGAGGAGTCCGCCGCGGCGGACGACGCGGCAATCTCAATTCGTTGGGCGACATGCAGTATGAGATTGCCGCGCTCCCTACGGTCGCTCGCAATGGGCATAATAGCCAAAAAGTGTTGATTTCGGGGTCATTTATGACACAGATGGAAGTACCAGAGGAAGTAATTATTTCTCATCTTTGGATGAAGGCCTCGGTGTTGACGATAGCGCATTTTTAGACGACTGAAGTAGCTTTCAAGCCAGTTGGTTGAAGATGGGATAGATGGATCATCCAAGTATGCGAACATAAACGGCAGAGCCTTTTGAAGCATACTGCGAGCGCGCTTGATATCACTAAAGACTCGTCCACGTTCCGGACGAGCGGCAATGCGGCTCCCGAATCGATGTTCCCATTTTTCCCATGCATCCAGGAAATCGTCTCGTTCCGAAACGCTGGTGATCTTGGTGACGCGGAGAAACAAAGCCCGCAGATGGCGGGCGGCGGCCTCTTTGGGACGATGACGGCACCAGGCCAATCCCTGCCGTTGAATGTGCACTAGGCACCGCTGGACAATTATCCACGGCCACAGTCGGAGAACCATCCGATGCACTTGCGGCAGCCCATCAATGGTTACACTCATCGGATGGAGACCACGGACCGTCAAGGTTGCACAATAGGCTTCCATCTCTGCCTGTCCTTCCTTAACGCCGTACTGACCCGAAACAATACGGTTACAGGAGGGGTCGGCGATTGCAACGACCGCCGAGGTACGTCCATCCAGGTATGTTCCGTCCATAACAAGGTATTGATACATGTGATAATCCTGCGACTCCTTCGGTGGACGGGCCAGCCAGTAATGGATTATCCGTCGTAAGGTACTCTTGGTACATCCGCTCTGCTGGCTTAATTGACGAACGCTATACCCTTCACGAATCCACAACTCAAACCAAACTCGTTGACGACGACGACGAACATCCATTCCCGAATGAATAAAGGTCGAATGACAGACAGAACAATACCACCGCTGTTTTCCCCGACTGCTTTTTCCATACCGAACTGCTTCCTGAACCCCGCATTTACGACACCATTTTTTTACCCATCACTAAACCCCTTCAACACCTTTTGACGCAATAGTATCAATACCAATAACTTCAAACAAAAAAACCAACATAATTTGGCTATTATGCCCGCAATGACAACCAAAGGGACTTTGTCAACACTCCCCTGTGCGAATTGCCTTCTGTTAGCCAATTGCAGTGCATGTTACGGGTTGCGGCGCGCGATAGCCAAAGTGGCATATGGCCGTCGAAACGGCAGTTGTCGTCCGTCAATCTGACTTGCGGAGACAGTCATTGTGGCAGTGCGGGTGTCAGGTCGAGCGTCGAGGAATCGTTATGTCATTGTCATAGTGCCAGTTATGACCTTTGGCACGCCGTTTGTTTATACTATGACCAGAAAGAGCAAAGAAATAACAATAGGAGAAACAAAATGAACTACATGGTTGCTCACAACAGGATGGCGCGGGAGATGGGTCAGGTTTTCAACTCTCTGTTCGCCGGTAAGCCGCATCAGTTCCACAACGGCGAGTGTTTCACCCCTCGGGTCAACATTGTCGAAACCGAGAATGACGTGAGTCTGACTTTTGAAGTCCCTGGAATGGAGAAGGGCGACATCAAGGTCACGGTGGCTGATGGTGTTCTCACCGTTGAAGGTGAACGCAAGGTAGAAAGCTCCGACAACGGCAAGAACTTCGTTCGCAGCGAGTTCGCCTACGGCAAGTTCTGTCGGTCCTTCACTCTCTCGGACAATTTCGAGGCCGGTAAGGTGTCGGCTGACTACAAGAACGGCTTGCTGACGGTATCCATGCCGCGCAAGGAAGAGTCCAAACCGAAGCAGATTGAGGTGAAGGTCGAGTAGCCTTGGCTACTATCGACGAAACTGAGGAGCGTCCTTCGTGAGGAGGCCGGCCGGACTCGGTCGGCCTTTTTCACGGAACCAATATGCGAGGTGACATTATGAGCAAGATTATAGGCATAGATTTAGGAACCACCAACAGTGTGGTGTCCATTATTGAGGGGAACGAGCCGACCGTGATCGCCAACTCCGAAGGCGGTCGTACGACACCGTCGGTAGTGGCGATTGACAATAACGGCGAACGACTGGTTGGAACGGTGGCCAAACGTCAGGCGGTGACCAACCCGATGAACACGATCTTTTCCATCAAGCGATTCATGGGGCGTCGTTTCGATGAGGTGAGTCAGGAGATCAAGAACTATCCTTACAAGGTCAAGGCCAACGATAAGGGTGAACCAGTGATCGAGATGGGCGGCAAAGACCATGCACCGGCAGAGATATCAGCGATGGTTCTGGCCAAGATGAAAAAGACGGCCGAAGAGTATCTGGGCCACGCCGTACGCGAGGCGGTGGTCACGGTACCGGCCTACTTCAATGACCGACAGCGCCAGGCAACCAAAGATGCCGGCAGGATTGCCGGGTTGGAGGTCAAACGGATAGTCAACGAACCTACCGCGGCGGCGCTGGCCTACGGTTTGGATAAGAAAAAGATCGGGAAGATAGCCGTTTACGACCTCGGTGGTGGAACGTTCGATATCTCCATCCTTGATTTGCAGGAAGGTGTCTTTGAAGTCCTTGCCACTAATGGTGACACCCATCTCGGCGGTGATGATTTCGACAAGCGGGTTATCGACTGGTTGGCGGACGAATTCAAGAAGTCTGATGGTATCGATCTGTCGAAGGATCCTATGGCCCTCCAGCGTCTGAAAGAGGCGGCCGAGAAGGCCAAGGTCGAACTTAGTTCGACTATGCAAACGACTATCAATCTGCCGTTCGTAACGGCTGATTCGTCCGGTCCCAAACACCTGAACGTGACCTTGACTCGCGCGAAGTTTGAGCAACTTGTTGATGACTTGTTGCAGCGGAGCATGACACCGGTGGAGCAGGCGCTCGCCGATGCTGATCTCAAGATCAATCAGATCGATGACGTCATATTGGTCGGCGGCATGACACGTATGCCGAAAGTACAGGAACTGGTCAAGCAGTTCTTCGGTATTGAGCCGAACCGTTCGGTCAACCCGGATGAGGTCGTGGCTCTTGGCGCCGCTATTCAGGGTGGCGTGCTCTCCGGTGATGTTAAGAGTGTGCTGCTTCTGGACGTGACGCCGCTGTCGCTCGGCATCGAGACTCTCGGTGGTGTCATGACCAGGCTGATCGAGCGCAATAGCACGATCCCGACCAAGAAATCGCAGGTGTTTTCAACCGCCGCCGACAACCAGCCGCAGGTGGACATTCATGTGTTGCAAGGTGAGCGCGAGATGGCGATTGACAATAAGTCAATCGGTCGTTTTGTCCTCGATGGTATCCCGCCGGCACCGTGCGGTATGCCGCAGATTGAGGTGGCATTCGACATCGACGCCAACGGTATCCTCAACGTCTCGGCCAGGGACATCGCCACCGGCAAGGAGCAGAACGTGCGGATCGAAGCGTCATCCGGTTTGTCTAAAGCTGACATCGAGAAAATGGTGCAGGACGCCAAAGCGCACGAGTCTGAGGACAAGGAAAAGAAGCGTCAGGTCGAGGCGCGCAACCGGGCGGATCAGGCTGTCTTCCAGAGTGAGCGGCAACTCAAGGAGTATGGTGACAAACTTAGCGCCGACTCCAAGAACAAGCTGGAAGCAGCCACCAACCGGGTCAAAGAGGCGCTTAAGAGCGACAGCACCGATGAGATCACCGCTGCGTCGGAGGCGCTCAACCAGAGTTGGCAGCAAGCCTCGGCTGAGATGTACCAGCAGGCACAGCCTGATCCAGCGGCCGGTGCTCAGCAGACCGGCGGCAACGGCGAGAATCCGGACGACAAGGTCGTAGATGCAGAGTTTGAAGAAGTGAAGTAGGGCATTAGTGCTGTAGCGTGTTCCGCAGGGTCTCAGTTTGCACGATGCAAACAAGGACGCTGCGGAACTCATAAACGGCTGTGTGGCCCGGACGTTCGTCCGGGTTTCTACAGCTTTGTAGGTCAGGTTCCTCGGAACCTGACAATGGCAGGATCACAGGGATCCTGCCCTACAATAAGAGGCTTGTAGCTTGACCGCGCACTCACGTATGCTTACGATGTAGTATAAGGTTCCGGCGGTTCCGGTAAGACAGCAGGCGTACAACTATTAGAAGGGAGACTGAGCATGAGAGTGTCGGCTTGGAAGGGCGGAACGTATGGTATACGCGTTGGTAAGGCGAACGCGGCCAAATACTTTAAGAAGAAGTGGAACTACGTCTTAGTTCTGATTGGTGGATCCACTTACTGTTTCCCACTCAGTGGAACTTTTTGGACGACATGTCCTGAGATCCGAGGTCGCCCAATCGGGAACTGGCTGTCACAAAATGGAAACGCTAGCTGGCAGAAGGGTCACCACCCTAAGTTTGATCTACGTCATTTGGGTGGCAGAAGGTTTGAACTCGTGTGATCGTAACTCGGCATGTCCAGCATTAAAGACGAGGCCTTTTTGAGACCTGACGACAGCGGCAGGATCACAGGGATCCTGCCCTACAATAAGAGGCTTGTAGCTTGACCGCGCACTCACGTATGCTTACGATGTAGTACAAGGTTCCGGCGGTTCCGCTCCCCCGTGAGTGAGGTGTGAACCGACAGTGATAAAACAAGGGTGATACCTGTGAGCAAAGACTACTACCAGATACTCGGCGTCAGTGAAGCTGCTTCTCCCGATGAGATCAAGAAGCAGTTTCGCAAACTGGCTATGAAGTATCACCCCGACCGCAACCACGGTGACAAGGCTGCCGAGGACAAGTTCAAGGGAATCTCCGAGGCTTACGACACGCTGTCCGATCCGAAGAAGAAGCAGGAATACGACACCATGCGCAAGTACGGCGCTTTCGCCGGCGCCGGCGCGAGTGGCGGGTCGGGTGGCTTCGGTGGCGGAGGATTTGATTTCTCGCAGATGTTTCGTCAGGGGAGTGGCCCGAGAGGTTTTCAGACGTTTCGCTCAGGTGGCATGGATGGTCTCAATGGGTTTGAAGACATTCTGAACTCATTCTTTGGCGGTGGTCAGGGCGGCTTCAGTTTCTCAGCGGGTGGGAGACCGGGTGCGCGACAGGGCAGACGGCGCGCTCAAAGGGGGCCGAATGTGGAGACATCGTTGGTTGTCAACTTCATGGAGTCGGTGCGCGGCACCAGGCGCGAGTTGATCATCCAGCCGACCGGCAAGAAGCTCAAAGTCAGGATACCGGCGGGAATCGAAAACGGCGGCAAGATTCGTCTCAAGGGTCAGGGGCAGCCGGACCCATTCAGCGGGCAGTTTAGCGATTTAATCATAACGGTGAAAGTAATGCCGGATCAAAATTTCGAACGCAAAGGGAACGATGTTTACACCAAGGTGAAGGTGTCGTTCAAGGATGCTATCCTCGGTACCAAAGTCCAGGTGAAGACACTGACCAAAACGATTTCGTTGAATCTCAAACCGGGCACGCAGCCGGGCGCACTCATGCGCCTGAAGGGGCAGGGTCTCGCTGTCGGCGACAAGACCGGCGATTGCTACGTTCGCATCGAAGTCGAGATACCCGAGACGATCACGGAAGAGCAGCGGAAACTGCTGGAGGAGTGGGAGGGGTGAGGTGATCATGTCTGAAGAGAAGACGGTATTGGTGGATGTTGAAACTTGGGCGGGTAACGCTCCCGACCTTGTGAAGATAGGACATCAGGCGGACATTGGCGCGGTCGCTGAAGCGCTGGTCTATTACGATAAAGTCCTGCTCAATATCGATCATCGGAAGCACATGCATGCGGTTCTCGACTGGTTTCATCAGACTGTCGGTACAGATGTGTTTGTGAAATTGCTGTTGTCGGGGGAGGTGAAACTGTACCATTATGCGTTTTCTTCTCCTCCAATCTATGACCCGCGTATGGATACGTATGTACTAATCAATGTGCAAGAGGAAGGCGACCCACGGAGTCTCTACATGACTCGGGTTCTGGGTTCGGTGGACAAATACTTCAACACGCGTCGCACCAGACACAAGTTTCTCGACGCGGTGGAATCCAGCCTCGTAATAGCCAAAGCTGATGAGTTCGGCGCCGCTATAGAGAATGCGAGAGCCATGACTAGTGAAGGGGATAACATGCAGTCGCTTATCGACTCGCTTTTCTCTGCTCTGCTAGAGGCCGGAGTCTCGAATATCCCTGTTAATGTGAAAGTCACTAAGAACCGGCTTTCAGACGAAAAGACGCGCTTCAACTTCGACACAGATCTGGATGCTCTTGGAAAATCGATGGGAGAGGAATACAACTTTGGTAGACATACGCCTCTTGCTATTATGAGTGTTGCCAATCGCTTCTTATGGTCTGCAGCCAAGGCAAGCTCGGACATCTCCGTCAGCGAACCCATGTACGGCTTCATTTCTGATCGTCTTGATAACGCGATAGCCAAGTGTCAATCTGGCGCGGGCAATCTGCGGGAGTTAAGCCAGAGTATTGACTTCCCCAATGTGAGATGGGAAGTACAGCGCGGAAACCTATCCGCACATGATATCCTCAACTTGCGCGACTCATCCTATGACTTCAGACGGTGGTTTCACTCCACGACTGAGTATGGCAGGGACATAGTGGCAAGTTACAACCACGACGTCATCAACAAATACAACCTTAGTCCGATGTCAAAGAAGCTGATTAAGATTGTTACGAGAATCGTCCCCAGCGTCGCCGGTGGGTTGGCGGGTGGTGTTATAGGTGGACTCGGTGGTGGTGTTGCCAGTATCTTTGCTGATGAATTGGTAGGGCGAATCATCGACGGCTGGACACCAAAACTCTTCGGAGCAAAGCTGCGATCAGCAGTCGATTAGTAGCGCAATAAGCACGGCGCCCAGCTTTCTGTGCCTAGGGACTGAGCTGTCGAAACCCGCCTTCGGCGGTCCTTCGGACCAGGGGGTTTCGACCTACAGGAGTCGTCAGGCAGAGACGCCTGACGACACATGAGAACTAGGCCAGACGTTAATACGACCTAACCCGTCATTGCGAGGAGCGAAGACACTCGTGTCGTAGCGACGCGGCAATCTCATCCGCGACGACTTGAGATCGCCGCGCTCCCTGCGGTCGCTCGCGATGACGGAGATAGAAAGAAGTCGCTCGCGATGACGGAGATGCGAGGCTGTTTGTTTGTGCGTGGTGTACGGCCTCGTGCACCACGTGGATACAGGGGCAGATGAGGACGTCTGCCGCCCACAGGAAAAGATGGACCCTTCGACTTCGCTCAGGGTGAGGTTGGGGTTTGCTCAGCATGACATGAAGGGCGCGCGAAGCGCGAAAAGGTGGCTTGCCACTACGGTCCGTCCGAGTCCAACTCACCCTTCTTGAGCACCTTGACGTGCTGGAGGCATCTCGTGAAGATGGACTCCGCCAGAAACCGGGGGAGACCGCCCTCGACAATGTTCAATTCGAAGATGACGATCTCGCTGCCGCCGTCGCAATAGGATACCATCACGGTGGGAATGAATCGCGTTTTGTCGTCGACGTAAAAGGTTCTGGTTGGATCGCCGTTGAACAAGACAACGGAATCAACGGAGCGCATGATGAGCCTGGAACCATAATGTTCTCGCAACGCGATGGTGTCTGCGGTTAGGATCTCATCAAACCCGCTCTCCGTTAGCTGGTAAATTGTCGCTGTGATCATTACCGATGCAGAGTCGTAGGCGTCGTGCTCGGGTATGAAGGCGAACGAGTACCCGTCAATGGCGGCCTCGGTTGTAACCAGTCGAAAGTCAGGCGGCGGCAGCATCACATAGTTGTGTGTCTCTCCCTCATAAAAGGCGGTGTTGCTGTCGAGCACGTATTCCGGCGGCGCGGCGCCGGTGGCTGATGCCAGGACCAGACAGAGCACCAAAGTGAGACTCAGACTCCTCATACCGTAGTATGTCGGCACAGGGGACAGCATACTTTGCCGGCAGGTTTGGCAGGGTGTGGAACTTCAGGGCCGACACCGGGTTAAAAAATCCAGCCGAACGCTTGATCTGAAGGTTGCTAGTGCGTATTATAAAAAACTTTGAGTTTTCGGCTCGATTGAGTCCGACTGCAAATTGAGAGCTAACCATAGATCCAATGAGGTTTCGTATGGCAGGAATTGTTGGTTACGGTGCGCACTTGCCCCGTCACCGAATCAAGGTAGAGGAGATTGCCAAGGTTTGGGGAGCGGATGCGCCCAGTTACAAGAAGGGATTGATGCTGCGCGAGAAATCGGTACCGCCGCCCGACATGGACACGATCACGTTGTCGGTGGAAGCGACTCGGCGCGCGTTGATCAGAGCGCAGACTGTCGACCCAAAAGATATCGGTGCTATCTACATTGGTTCGGAGTCGCATCCATACGCGGTGAAACCATCAGGTACAACGGTCGCCGAGGCGATTGGTGCGACTCCCGATATTCATTGCGCTGATTTCGAGTTTGCGTGCAAAGCCGGCAGCGAGGCGATGTTCGTGGCGTTGAGTCATGTCGATGCCGGTCACATGAAGTACGCGCTTGGTATCGCCGCTGACACTTCGCAGGGGGCGCCGTCCGACGCGCTGGAGTTTTCGGCGGCAGCCGGAGCGGCTGCGTTCATCATGGGGAAAGATAATCTTATTGCCGATTGTCTCGATACCCACTCGTTCATGACCGACATGCCCGACTTCTGGCGGCGCGAGCATGAGTTCTACCCTCAACATGCCGGGCGCTTCACCGGCGAAGAGGCTTACTTTGCAACGACCAAAGGCGCCTCCATAGCGCTTCTGAAAAAGT
This sequence comes from bacterium, assembly GCA_030605565.1. Lineage (GTDB taxonomy): Bacteria > Zixibacteria > MSB-5A5 > GN15 > FEB-12 > JAJRTA01. Next base: position 31,480 of record JAUWIB010000099.1, on the reverse strand, counting down.
CCGGCATGAAGCCGGCTGATTTCAAGTACGCCGTGTTCCATCAGCCCAACGGCAAGTTCCCGCAGCGAGTGGCCAGGGAACTCGGGTTCACGCAGGAGCAGATTGATCCCGGCTGGCTGGCGCCGCGTCTGGGTAACACCTACTCGGGAGCGTCGCCGATCGGTTTGTCGGCTACGCTCGACGTGTCGGAGCCGGGCGATCTGATTTTCATGTGTTCGTACGGTTCCGGCGCCGGTTCGGATGCGTTCATTTGGAAAGTGACCGAGCGGATCGATGAAGTGCGCGACCTGACCGTGCGCACTCACAAGCTGCTCGATGAAAATATAATCTACATCGACTATGGCACCTACGCCAAGTTCCGACGCAAGATCAAGATGAACTACTAAGGAGGTGATTCAACGATGAGAGATGTTTATGTAGTCGGCGTCGGTATGAGCAAGTTCGGCGAGGTCTGGCGACGGTCCTTGCGCCAACTGTTTGTCGACGCCGCATCAACTGCAATCAAAGACTCCGGCGTGGATCACCTTGATTCACTCTATGTTGGCTGTATGTCCAGTGGGATGTTCGTGCAGCAGGAGCACATCAGCGCTCTGTGTGCCGACTATCTCGGCATGGCCGGTATCCCGGCAACGCGAGTGGAGTCAGCCTGCGCCTCGGGTGGAATCTCGTTCCGCCAGGCATTTCTGGAGGTGGGTTCCGGCGTGTCGGATATCGTGATGGCCGCCGGGGTGGAGAAAATGACTGACGTTGATGGTGACGGCGCCACCGCAGCGCTGGCCGGTGCTGCCGATCAGGAGTATGAAGTATTCCACGGCGCGACCTTCCCCGGTTTGTATGCTATGATGGCCCATGCCCACATGGCCAAGTACGGCACCACCAGCGAAATGCTGGCGGCGGTAGCGGTCAAGAACCATCATAATGGGTCCATGAACCCGGTAGCACAGTATCCTTTTGAGATTACCGTCGAAGGTGTGCTTAACTCGGTTATGGTAGCCGATCCGCTGCATATCCTGGATTGCTCGCCGATCACCGATGGCGCCGCTGCGGTTATCGTGACCTCGGAAGAAGTCGGGAAGAAGCTCGGCAAACCGTGTATCAAGGTACTCGGCTCCGGTCTTGCTACCGACAGTATGGCTCTGGCGCAACGCGCCGACCTGACGACGATTAAAGCAGCGACGATTGCCGCCGATCGTGCTTTCAAGATGGCCGGCAAGAAGCTCTCCGATGTTCAGTTCGCCGAGGTGCACGACTGCTTCACGATTGCTGAGTTAATGGTCCTCGAATCCATCGGCCTTTACGAACCGGGCAAGGCCGGTCCTGCTGCGCAAGCGGGGGAGACGGCGCTTGACGGCAAGTTCCCGATCAACCCGTCCGGTGGTCTCAAGTCCAAGGGCCATCCGGTGGGCGCTACCGGTGTGGCGCAGGTGGTCGAGATTTACAAGCAGCTCACCGGTCAAGCGGAGGGTGGACGGCAGATTCCCGGTTCACCAAAGATCGGCATGGCGCACAACATGGGCGGTTCCGGCGCGTCCTCGGTCGTTCACATCATGGAGGTGGCGTAATGAGTATGTTCAGCTCACGCAGTTGGCGGGAGTACCCGCAGCGCTACCGTATGGAAGCGTCCAGGTTCAAAAAGAGCGGCAAGACCTACTACCCGCCTCGTGACATCGACCCGGAGACCGGCGACACGGCGCAGGAAATCGTGCGTCTGCCCGATACCGGCAAGATCGTCACTTACACGGTCATCCGTGTGGCGCCGTCGCAGTGGGGTGATCTGTCACCGTACGCGCTGGCGATTGTAGAGTTGACCGATGGCACGCGCATGATGGGTCAGATGACCGACGTTGATGTCGAAGAGGTGAAGATTGGCATGGAAGTGCGGCTGGAGTTCCGTCGCATTCAGACCGAGAGCCACGAAGGCGTCTTGAGCTACGGCCACAAGTTCGTCCCGAATTGGTTTTAGCGGCGCGATAAATCGCTTTCTCGCGCTACGCGCCCCGCTAGTGTCACCCCCGCGGAGGCGGGGGTCCATCTTCGGTTTTGGTCCGACGGTGGAACGGATGGATTCCCGCCTGCGCGGGAATGACATGGACTTGTTTGTATCGGAGAAATGATGTGTAGGTCAGGAGCCTTGCGCTCCTGACTTTTTTTGTGTGGGTCGAAACCCCTGTGGTTTCGACAAGATTGCGGCCGGTGTGAGTCCCGAGTGAGTCGCTGCTTTTCTATCACCTACGTACTATCTATCCTTGACTGTGTCTATGCTGCACAATAACTTGCAGCCGCGATAGATGGTGGTTGCTCAGTACGGAGACCAAGGGTGCCGAGTGTTTGCATAGCGAAGGAAGGAGTATCTCATATGGCACAGAGTAAGACGAAGTACTACATGGTTCGGGCGATGGCACAGAAGGAAGCGGACTTCAAGCTCTTCTTTGATCATTCCGTGATCGCTGTAGGTTGGAGCGAGGTTGACTTTACAGCTTTCAAGAGTGTCGAGGAACTGATACAACAGGTGGATAAAATCTATTACGGTCCCGATCAGGTTGCGCCACAAGTTGCTGGAATAAAGCGGAATGAAGTTCGTCGGTTTGTGGGTATTCGGCCAGGTGATAGAATCGTAATTCCATACTACAGCTCAATTCGTTTGGCCACGGCCACAAACGAAGTTCTTTATGACGACTCCGTACGGGAGACACTCGATCTTTCGAATCAGCATCGAGTAACATACTTAAGACAAGACGGCGAGTTTGTTACCATCCCTCGTTCAAGTCTAACTACGCGACTTCAGACACGATTGAGAGTGCCCGGATCGACAGTCCGAGATCTTGACGATTTTGGTCAGGAGCTTGGGCGGCTTTTTGAAGCACTTGGGGCAGGGACCCTAGACACTACCCTGGGCTGGCCCGCTACCCTTACGGACGATAGGCATAGGCAGGAGGAGGATTTCAAAAACCAGTTGTTAAGGAATATCCAGGAGGGTAAGACGAACCTCCAAGCAGGCGGAATAGGCCTGGAACGACTCGTGAGGGACCTCCTTGAAACCGAGGGCTACGAAGCTCGAGTAATGAGTAAACGCCAGTTTCCGGGCTTTGCAGATGCGGACGTATCTGCCAGCAAGGACGATCGGATTTTGGGTGTTACCAAAATCCTCGTACAAGTTAAGCACCACAGTGGCAGCTCAGGAGCATTTGGCGCCGTGCAATTAACGAAGATTCTAGACGATGATCTCTTTGCTGAGCACAGACTGATGTTGGTGACCTCTGGGCAGGCTTCGCACGCATTGAAAGATATGTGTGATAATCATCCGATTATTCTGATGGATGGAAAGGCTCTCGTCGATTGGATTTTTGATGCTTTGCCACTGTTGCCGAGCAAAACTATTGAGAGCCTTGGTATCATCAACGTTCCTTCGCTAAAGGAGTGATTAGGGCTTGCCTGCCGTCTGCTGATAGTCCGATCTTCATTGGGCCTGAGTTCAGCCTTGCTTCGAACGTCCGCCCTTCGACTCCGCTCAGGGTGACACGCAATAGCTCAGGGTGACAGGGTCCCAAAGGCAACTGTCCCCGAATTACTTGACATTTACAGTTGCGAGCGACCGAAGGGAACGCGGTAATCTTATGGTTTCCATCAATCGAGATTGCCACGGACACTGATGCGTCCTCGCAATGACGGAAAAGACGGGGAAGACGAGGGCGACTGCCGCCCACGGCCCTTCGACTGCGCTCAGGGTGACACACAATAGCTCAGGGTGACACGCAATAGCTTAGGGTGACACGCAATAGCTCAGGGTGACTGGACAGTTCACGGTTCGTGGCGGAACGGTTCGCCCATCTCCGAAAACGAGAAGTTGTGAAATACGTTGTAGCCATTGTAGTCAAGAACCCTCAGGTCGTCATGCTGTTTCACATCGTTCGTCACGGCGGTGTACTGAGCGCCGTACTTGGCCTTGACAAGATCCAGTGAAAGCTCACGCACGATGAACTTCCTGACTCCTTTCGCGGCCATCTTCTCGATAAACCCGGGATTTGCGAATGTTTCATAAGTAGTCAGGACCAATATCGGCCCCGTGCCTGTAAAGACGATTCCGGCAATCATCGCTGCTCCTCCTTTTCTTGCTCCTCCGACACGCTGTCCGCAAGTTACAATCACTGCGAACTGCCTGCTGTTATACTGCCTACACCGGCTCGCGGCGTCAGTCTATCACGTGCAGAAAGGGATATCGCAGATGTCTATGCTGTGGAGCCTTCCCTTTGCATTCTCAAGATAGGCAACGAAGATCGATTTGTCAACGGATACGATAGTCCGGGTGAGAACGAGTTTTCCTTTGACAACAATCCCCCCACAAGGTTTCCTATGGTTAACATGGTACAAACACATGAGATAAAACTGACCACCCGCGGACCCGGCGATATAATCGACATCACCGGCGAAGTGCAGCAGGCGGTGGCAAGTTCAGGTCTTACGAGTGGCGGCGTCACCGTGTTTGTACCCGGCTCGACCGGTGGGATTACGACGGTTGAGTACGAACCGGGATTGCTCAAAGACCTGCCGGAGTTTTGGGAGAAGCTGATTCCATCGGATAGGTCGTATCATCATGACGAGACCTGGCACGACGGTAACGGTTTCTCGCACCTGCGCGCGGCGCTGGTCGGCCCGGATATCACGGTGCCCTTTGTCGACGGTCAGTTGACCCTTGGCACGTGGCAGCAGATAGTGTTTCTGGAGTTCGACAATCGCGGACGGAACCGGCGAATAGTGATGCAGATTATTGGCGAGTAGATGAGGCTGGTGCGCGTCGACTTGAGCCGGAGACCTCACAGGGTTTAGTAATGAAGTTCAACACGATTCAGCGACAGGGCGACAAGCTTGTGCTGCTTGCCCAGACCAAATTACCTCAGGAGACAACCTACCTGGAGCTGGATGACCATCACGATGTCATCGCGGCTATCAAGCGACTCGACGTGCGAGGGGCGCCGGCTATCGGGATCGCCGCTGCGTATGGTATGGCACTCGCCGTGCAGCAGGCGGGTCGGTGGGATAGCGAGTACATCGAACAAGTCGCTCGTGATTTCCAATCAGCGCGACCGACAGCGGTCAACCTGTTCTGGGCAGTGGATCGTGTGTTGGTCCGGGTACGCGAACAAGGGCCGATGGACCTCGAGGGTACACTTGATACACTCTGGTCCGAGGCGGAGGCGATTCACGAAGAGGATCGTCTGATGTGTGAGCGGATCGGCAAGTATGGCGCTGAGTTGATAAACGATGGCGACGGAATCCTCACTCACTGTAACGCTGGCGCGCTGGCCACCGGCGGCATCGGTACGGCCTTGGGTGTGATATACACTGCGCATGAACAAGGGAAGAAGATACGCGTGTTCGCTGACGAAACCCGTCCGTTGTTGCAGGGTGCACGGTTGACCTCATGGGAGTTGATGCAGGAGGGAATCGACGTCACGTTGATCTGCGACAACATGGCCGGGATGCTGATGAAGCAAGGGGTGATAAATCACGTTATTGTCGGCGCCGATCGGATTGCTGAGAATGGTGATTTCGCCAACAAGATAGGTACTTACTCCGTGGCCGTGCTGGCCAAACATCACGGCGTGCCGTTCTATGTAGCAGCGCCGTCTTCGACATTTGACAACGACACACCTACGGGCAACGATATCGTTATTGAGGAACGCGCTCCTGAAGAAGTTACCGAAGGGTTCGGCCGCCGCACTGCGCCGGACGGCGTCCAGGTCTACTCACCGGCTTTTGATGTGACGCCGTTCGAGTTGGTGACGGCGTTCATCACGGACGAGGGTATCAAGCCGGGTGAACGAGAGGGTTAAATTGATTGTGGAAAGAAAACCTCAGGGCATCTGCTGCCCACAACTTTGCCATTGCCTTGCACCAGGCAAGTATTAGGGCAAGCTTACCCTTCTAACTTGGGGCGCGCGTAGCGCGAAGAACAGGCGAGCCTGTTTGAAGTTGCTTTCCAAACTGCCGATAGGTATGAATAGCGTCAACAGGAACGACTTCTTATGCGTCGCAACAAGTCACAGAAAAAAGCGATAGCTGCACTCAATTATGATCTTTTTAGGCCGGAGGATCTAAGTCCCCCGGCGCCAGCCACGCTGTACACGGCCATCAGGCAACATCGGAGTGCCGCCCCGGTTGTCAGTCTATCTACGGTCCCTTCGGCAGAGACCGGCCTGCCTGACACTGGCGAGCTTTGCCGGATGTTCGAACGTTTCAACTGGATGTACTTCGACGGTCTGCTGCCCCGGGTAAAGATCGAATACTCCACCCGGATGTCATCGGCCGGTTCCTACACGCCGCAACGACGGTTGATCCGCATCGGTCGCAAGTACCACGAGTTGTTTCCAGAAGAGCTAACCGACACGCTCAAACACGAGATGATCCACATCCTACATCTTAGTCATGGCGCGGCGTTCAAGGCCGAAGCCGCGCGGGTGGGCGCATCGATACGGGCGAAGGCGCACCCGTCGCTGAGAAAGCCGCCCAAGTACATATACACCTGTCCTAATTGTGGACGAGAGTATCCCCGTCAGAAACGACTGCGCATGGCCTCGTGCGGATTGTGCACGAACGGGCGGAAGTTTGATCTGCGCTACAAGCTGAAGTTGAAGAAACGTCATTCCTGAGTCTCGAGCGGTTCGAGTTGATGTTACTCGGGGAGTGATCCTTTAACTGCCGTTGTGACGCCGCGTCCGGGTGCTCAGTCTGCCGCTTGCATTCTCCAACAGGCTTAGTAACTATTCTGTTCTGTTTTTGTGAACTCTTGCCCCGGATTTCTGTTAGTCTTCATAACGATTTTGAATAATCGAGATTGTGGACCGATTTCGGTCCTGACATTACGAAACAGAGTAGACGGATTGACAGATTTAGAACAAAATAGTAAAGGAAAACTAACAATGGTACAGATCAATCACCCCGCTCCCGATTTCGATGTCGAGGCTTTGTACAAGGACGACATCACGCGCGTCAACCTCAGCGATTATCGCGGCAAATGGGTGGTCCTGTTTTTCTACCCGGCCGACTTCACCTTTGTGTGTCCCACTGAGCTTGGTGACCTGGCCGACAACTACAAGACGTTCCAGGATTTGGGCGCTGAGATCCTGGTGGCTTCGACCGACACCGTGTTTGTCCATAAGGCCTGGCACGACAGTTCGGAGACGATTAAGAAAATCACTTTCCCGATGTTAGCCGATCCGACCGGCAAGCTGAGCCGCGACTACGGTGTTATGATCGAAGAAGCCGGGCTGGCGCTCCGCGGAACCTTTATTATCGACCCGGACGGTGTTGTCAAGTCTTTCGAGGTAAACGATAACTCGATCGGTCGTAGCTCCGTGGAGTTGATTCGCAAACTTCAGGCGGCCCAGTTCGTACGCGAGCATGGGGGAGAGGTTTGCCCGATGAACTGGAAGCCGGGCGCGAAGACCCTTAAGGCGGGTCTGGATCTGGTCGGCAAGATCTGAGGGCGTTGACTTTCGTATCTACCAACAAAGGCTGATCATATAACCAAGCCTTGCCCGCAAAGCGGTCGAATACATGAATTCGGCCGCTTCGATTATTTCGGGCAGCAGGCTATTGAAGAACTTGGGACAACAGACACAAAAGCAGTTTCCCGCCGGGTCTGAAGGCCCGACGGGTACAAGACTATGTGAATGTTACTCTGAGACAGAACACTAAAACTGTTCGGCGTTATCGAGGGCACAGCTAAGTCGCTATTGTTAAACATATTGGAATGACTGCCGATACCACTTAGGTGGGTCTGCGAGGATTAGGATTTTTTTGTAGATTGTGTTGACAAGTCAGCCAAATAGTGTATTTTTATCGTCTGTCTGTTTTGATGAGGTCTCGATATATTGGATGTTTGAATGAAGACTTTTGTGCCGAAAGTAGACCCAAGTTGCCGTAAATGGTGGGTCGTTGACTTGCAAGACGCCATCCTGGGACGTTACGCCACGAAGGTGGCGACAATTCTTAGAGGTAAACATAAGCCGATCTTTACACCGCATCTGGATACGGGTGACCATGTCGTGGTGATCAATGCTAAGGCTGTGCGCGTAACCGGTACGAGGAAACCGGAGCAGTTGGCCTACTATCATTACTCGGGTTACCCCGGTGGTCTGAAAAAGACGACGTTTGCCGAACAGATGAATAAGAAGCCGGAGGAGACATTTCGGATGGCTGTTCGGAGAATGCTTCCGAAGAACCGATTAGGTCGGAAGATGTTCAAGAAACTTCATGTCTATAGCGGATCCGAACATCCACATCGGGCCCAGAAACCGGAAAAACTAGAGCTTTAACTGATAGAGGAAAATGGGACAGGACAGCTTTTCAGCTACCGGCCGTCGCAAAGAGGCGGTTGCCCGAGCGAACATCGTACCGGGTAAAGGAACCTTCACCGTTAACGGGCATTCCCTGATGGATCATCTTTGTCGTGAGACACTGGTGGCCCATGCGAAGGAAGCGCTGAAAGTTACGGAACACCTGAGCGATCTCGATGTAAATTGCTCGACCAGCGGTGGTGGTATCCGTGGGCAATCTGGCGCCTTACGTTTGGCCGTGGCCAGAGCCTTGTTGGTGATGGATCCAGAGTACCGCGCCGTGTTACGCAAGCACGGTTTACTCACTCGTGATGCTCGCGAGGTGGAACGTAAGAAGTACGGCCAGCCCAAAGCGCGCAAGCGTTTCCAGTATTCCAAACGCTGATTTGGAGTGCTGTATCCCTGCTTCGGTGGGGAAATAAACAGCTCCGGCAGACTCAACCGATGGTCCCGCAGTTTGCGGGTTTCGGTTGGGGATGACGCCGAGTGAAGATTAACCATAATTCCGGGATATTGCATGATCTCTGCACAAGTGAAGGAATTGCTCGAAGCTGGGGTGCATTTCGGCCATCAGACTCGCCGATGGAACCCCAAGATGAAGCCGTTCATCTTTGCCGCTCGTAACGGCATCTACATCATCGATCTTCAAAAGACCGTCAACGCTCTGGAACATGCCAGCAGGAAAATCACCGAGGTGGTCTCGCGTGGTCGGTCGATCCTGATGGTGGGCACTAAGAAACAAGCGAAGGAAGTGATCACTGAAGAAGCCAAGCGGTGCGGTGCCTTCTATGTCACCGAGCGCTGGTTGGGTGGAATGCTCACCAATTTTGATACCATCAAGAACTCGATCAAGAAACTGAAAGACATCGAGCAGATGCAGCAGGACGGTACGGTTGAGAAGTTCACCAAGAAAGAGCGCGCCCGATTCGAGCACCAGGCCGTGCGTCTCAACAAGGTGCTCGGCGGTATCAAGGAGATGAACGTGCTGCCGGGTTTGATGGTTGTCGTGGATGCTCGCAAAGAACAAATAGCGGTGGCCGAGGCTACCAAGCTTGGTATTCCGATCGTCGGTATCGTCGATACCAACGCCGATCCGGACCCTATCGATTTCCCGATAGCGGGCAACGATGACGCCATTAAGTCGATCCGCGTACTCGTTCGGCAGTTGGTCGACGCTGCCGTCGAGGCTCAGAGCGGCCTCACGCAGGAGGCGGTCGAGGCGGCTGTGGAGGAAACCCGAAAGGGAAAGCCGATTGTCTATACATCTGAAGAACCCGATAGCGGTCCTGGCAAGACCGCGCCGCCGGCATAAATGTTGAAAGGTACGACCAAATGCAGATAAGCGCAAAAATGGTGAAAGAACTCCGGGATAAAACCGGAGCCGGCATGATGGACTGCAAGAAGGCTCTCTCTGAAGCCGACGGAGATCTCGAGAAGGCGGTCAAGGTTCTCAGGGAGAAGGGTATTGCCAAGGCCGCCTCCAAGGCTGGTCGCACAGCCGCCGAAGGAGTGATCGCATCGTACATTCACGCCGGGGACAAACTTGGTGTTTTGGTTGAAGTGGCCTGCGAGACCGATTTCGTGGCGCGCACCGACCAGTTCAAAGTCTTCACCAGGGACATCGCTATGCATGTGGCGGCGAGCGCGCCTGTTTGTGTGTCCCGCGAGGAGGTCGACCAGGCCGTGCTCGACAAAGAGCGCGACATCTACCGCCAGCAGGCGCTTAACGAAGGCAAACCGGAGAAAGTGATCGACAGAATCGTTGACGGCAAGCTGGAGAAGTATCTCTCGGAGATCGTTCTGCTGGAGCAGGCATTTGTCAAGGATACCGATAAGACGGTGGGTGACGTCGTCAAAGAGATGATCGCCAATTTGGGTGAAAACATACTCGTAAAACGGTTCTGCCGATTCCGTCTGGGCGAGTAAAATGGAATCTGACGATAATTTACCGCCAGCCAAGAGGGTTCTGATAAAGATATCCGGGGAGGCTCTCACCGGTCCCGGACAGTTCGGGATAGACACGGCTACGGTGGAATCCATCTGCTCCCAAATCATAGAGATCAGGAAGCTCGACATCGAAACCGCCATTGTGGTCGGTGGCGGGAACATCTTTCGCGGGCTGCACGCTTCTGAGTCAGGCATGGATCGGGTTACAGCCGATTCGATGGGGATGCTGGCCACGGTGATTAACTCTCTGGCCATGATGGACACGCTCGAGAAAATGGGCTGCTACACCCGGGTGATGTCGGCGGTGGCAATAGAAGCCTTTACTGAACCGTATATCCGACGCCGGGCGGTGAGGCATTTGGAAAAAGGCAGGTTGGTCATCTTCGCTGCCGGTACCGGCAATCCGTACTTCAGCACCGACACGGCAGCCTCGCTTCGAGCCATGGAAATCAATGCCGACATCATGATAAAAGCTACCAATGTCGACGGAGTCTATTCGGCCGATCCCAGGAAGAACGCCGAGGCGATCTTTTATCCTAAGTTGAAATACATGGAGGTTCTGACGCGCGAGTTGAAAGTGATCGACTCAACCGCCATTTCGCTGCTGATGGAGAACCATATTCCGGTTAGAGTGATCGACCTTCACCGGCCGGGTAATCTCAAACGGGCGGTGTTGGGCGAAGAGGTTGGGACACTGATCTCTTGAGGTGGAAATAACAAGCACGGGAGTCCCATTATGCTGGAAGATCTCTACAAGGAAACACACGAGCGCATGAAGAAGAGCGTCGATGCGGTGGCGCGTGAGTTCAATGCCGTTCGAACTGGTAAGGCGACGGTGCAACTGCTTGATACGGTCAAGGTGTCAGCCTACGGTAGTCAGTTGCCGCTGAATCAGGTGGCGACGATTGCTGCTCCGGAGCCGCGTCTGTTGGTTGTTCAGGCTTTTGAGAAGGGTACGGTTGGTGAGATCGTGAAGGGAATCCAGAAAGCCGACCTTGGCTTCAATCCCGTTGTCGAGGGACAAACCATCCGGATTCCGGTCCCTCCGCTTAACGAGGAGCGTCGACAAGAACTGGCCCGGCATTGTCGCAATATGGCCGAGGAGGGCCGGGTGGCGATACGCAACATTCGTCGCGATGCCAACGACCAAATCAAGAATGCCCAGAAGGACAAGGAGATCTCGGAGGATCAGCAGAAGGACGGATTGGATAAAATCCAGAAGATGACCGGCGAGTTCACATTAGAGATTGACGATATCCTGGAGAAGAAAGAACAAGACGTCCTTGAAGTTTAGGTCGTGTCCCGTCCAGGGATAACACTCACAAAGCTTGTAGATACCGTCTTCTAAGTCAAGGTCAATATCTCCGGATTGAAGGGTTTGTTTCCGGGTGGTGTCGGGCGACCCCGCCCGACGCCTGCCTTCACACGCGATGGCTGTCAGGCGAGTCGCCTGACAGCACCCAAGAGTTGGTTTTGGCAACTGAACGTTCCCTCGAACCGCAAATGTCGTCATACTGGCGAAAGCCAGGCGGTCCTCGAATCCGGAACTGGATGCCGGATCAAGTCCGGCATGACAAGTAACTCCACTTCTTGAAAACAGTAACCCCTTGATTCCTATAGAACCGCAGGTCGAAACCGATTCTTCCTGCGTGGTGGGCATTCCTGTCTGTCGCTGGACTCATGCTTCGACTCCGCTCAGCATGACGTTGGGAAGAATACTCAGGATGACGTTGCAGCCGCGGCGCACGGTAATGTTGTCCGAGCGCGAAGCGCAAAGAGGCGATTTATCGCCGCGCGTAGCGCGAAAAGCAGGCTTGGCTGTTATGACGGGTAATCGCCGTCGAAATAAAGCTTCAAGTAACGGTTCTCAACAGCCATGCGTTTCATCTGAGTCTTGACAATGTCACTCTGTGACACCAAACCGATCAGCTTCTTGCCTTCCACTATAGGAATGTGTCGGATGCGGTTTTCGGTCATGATACCGGCCACGTAGTTGACATCGTCACCGACCAATCCAATCAGAAGGTCTCTTGTCATGACATCACCTACTCGAGACTGACTGTAGTCCGTTCGGTGCTCGTAGATCAGTCGAAAGATGTCCTTGTCGCTGACGATACCCTCAAGCTTGCCGTTCTTGTCCAATACCGGCAGGCAACTGATGCCATTATCGATCAAGAGCCGCATTGCCTCGTTCACCTCGGTATCGGCCGTTGCGGATATAACCTCCCGATCCTTCTTCTTCAACAAATCTCTTACCAACATAAGGTTCTTTCTCCTGTCTAACAGGGCAGTCGACGCTCTTCACACATGTCTGCCGGACGTCCTGCGATTATATTCACTGTGGACCACCTCACGCAGCCACGATCAATCATAATTGATCGGAGATCAATTGACAACCAGAACAAGCAACTTCGCCGGAGATTAAAACGACCTATTTTTCGGCCAAACCGTGACCCGACGGACGTATTTTTCAGCTAACCAGTCGGCTTGCGATCGGTCGTGAAACCGCCTGGCTCGATAACGGAGCTTGCCAGGTCAGATTAAATGCAGACACAAAACCGGAAGGTCGGGACTCAAGGGAATTGCCCTCAGCCCAGGTGTGTGCCCTCCATGTACATCTTCAGGTAGCGGTTCTCAATCTCGATATGGGTCATTTGCGCTTTCACGACATCGCCCGGCGAGATCAGTCCAACCATCTTCTTGTCGTCCATAATCGGGACATAGCGTATGTCATTCTTGGCCATCAAACCAGCGATGTAGTTCAAGTCGTCGTCCGGCATCCCGATAATCAGATTGGATGTCATCAACTCACCGGCAGTGAACTTCTCGAAATTGTCCTGATTTTCATACACGGCGCGAAAAATGTCCTTGTCATCAAGGATTCCGACCAAAGTACCCGAACTATCCAGAACGGGCAGGCAGCCGATCTTGTTGGATATCAGCGTCTCCATTGCCGTCCATAGATCCGTCGACGGATCAACCGTGATGATGTCCTTAGGCGATGATTTCAACATCTCTTTGACAAACATATCATAACCTCCTGTTTCTTGTCTTCATCGAACCGATTTTCCCAACAACGTTGCCGACGCCAACCGGTCTTTGAGATTGACGTTGCTGTCGATTTCCTCAGAATGTACAGTTGGCAACTACACCCATTCTACGTATATTGAGCAGCGAATGTCAACAGAAAAGTGCCATATCCAGGTATTATGGATCGCGACGGTAGCTCTAATCGCGACCGCAACCGGCTTGGCCGATGATAGTTACGGCGGTGACCCGGTGCTCGAGTTCTACTGCACGCAGGCCGCATCTGTCTCAGCGGAGTCCGACCCCCTTGAGAATGGGGTGAAATTCTCCCTTTTGACTACCTCACACTACAAAAGAGTCGCTTCCAACGGGCGGATCACCAGCGTCGATACCGCTATTGTGCGCTACTGGTTCAGTTCCGGATCATTGGATTCGCAGATGGTGGAAACGGCCACGTCGGACGGCATCATGCATCAGCGATTCTCCGTTCCAGATATATTCAAAGCGCAATATCGATACACTTTCTACCCCAACGATACCGGCGGGGAACTGTTAGCCATCGGCTTCGACACACCAAAGGCCGATGATTCACTACCAGTGGGTCTGGTCGTCATTGATCGCGACTCATATTTGTTACGCCGACTCTACCTTTACTACCTGCATCGCGAGGGTTATAAGCGATTCTCTCGCTGCTACCGGCTGTCGGAACGGGAAGGTTTTCTATTCCCGGATTCTATTTGGGAGGTGGGAGCCAGGGAGGGGATATTTTCCAATGAGAATTATAGGCTGGAAACGCGGATTGATGCCGTAAGTGTCGACCGCCCGTGAGCGCTACTCCGTTCGGATGTTAATTGCGGAACCTTCCCCAATAATCTGATCGGATTCATTGTAATGTGAATTGAATCAAGGGGTTGATATTTGCAGGAAGTGGAACGACTTGTCATGCCGGACTTGATCCGGCATCCAGTTCCGGATTCAAAGACTGGATACTGACCTTCGCCAGTATGACAGAGAAAGGAGAACTGGAAGTGGCTTCCATTGGGACACACAAGGCTGCCCCCTACGCGGTGCGTTAGTGCGCGGCGGACGTCCTCGTCTACCGCGTTCACCGCGAATGTCGGCGCACGGGGACGTACGCCGACCACAAATACCAAATGTTGCTGTTCAACCCATAGATGTTTTGGGGAAAGTCCAAATGTTAATTGCGCTTGCCATGTTTGGATGCGATATGTAGCTTGGCATCATGATGCACAAGTCCGACAGTCTCAAAGAAACCATCCTGAACAATCCAGAACCGATTCCACGCCACGTGGCAATCATTATGGACGGTAACGGCCGCTGGGCCGCCCGACGCAACAAGCCGCGCACCTTTGGTCACGAGGCCGGTGTGAAGGCGGTCAAGAAGACGGTGCGGGCCGCCAGTGAGATCGGCATTCAATATCTGACACTGTACACTTTTTCTGTCGAGAATTGGAAACGTCCGCGCGAGGAAGTAGCGGCTCTTATGTCGCTGCTAAGCCGCACGACGCGCAAAGAGATCGACGAACTGATGAAGAATGATGTTAAGCTGATCACGACGGGTCGCATCGGCGGTCTGTCGATCGCTCGTCGCAAAGTGCTGGCTCGGGCTGAAGAGAAAACCCGCGATAATCGTGGGTTGGTGTTGAACCTGGCCCTGAACTACGGTGGTCGCACTGAGATACTCGATGCCGTCAAGTCGATTGTTAACGCCGCCAAGGCCGGCATGATACATCCATCCAAGATTGACGAGGAGTTGTTCTCCAGTTTCCTGTACACGGCTTCATTACCGGACCCCGATCTTTTGATCAGAACCTCCGGTGAACGCCGGATCTCAAATTTCCTGCTTTGGCAAACGAGCTATACCGAGTTGCATATCATTGACACTCTCTGGCCTGATTTCGGACGACGCGAGTTGTTTGAGGCCATCGCCGATTATCAGCGGCGTGAGCGACGTTTCGGACGAATCAGCAAGAGGACAAAGCGATGAGCCGTAATCTGGCCGCCCGGATCGGTGTGGCGGTGGTTACCATTCCGATTATTCTGTGGATCTGTTATCAGGGGGGAGGCTGGCTGTTCGGGATGCTCATGCTGGTGGCGTCAGGCGCCATTATCGAGTTTCTTGTCAATGAAAAATCCCAACCGCGTTCCGGTTTCTTTTGGCTTGGCATCATCACAGTCGCGTCGACATTCTGGCTGGCTACCGGTTTTGCGGAGCCACGTGCATTCTTAGCCGGTCGAGCAGAAATCCTTGGCCACGAGGGCACACCGATCTTGTTTTTCTTCGTCATAACTGCGGTGCTGTTGAGTATCGGCAAACAGTCGCCCGCCGATCTGTTCAGACGCCACAGTCGCTTGCTCTGGGGTGTGGCCTACATCGGTCTGCTTTATCCCTTCGTTTACAAAGTCGGCGAGGGATTCGGTTCGATTGCCGGGGGTGACTGCTTGTTGTTTCTTTTCGGACTGCTATGGATCGGCGACACTGCCGCGATGGGCATCGGCTCCTGGCTTGGCCGTCACAAACTGGCGCCGACCGTCTCACCTAATAAGACGGTTGAGGGGTTCATCGGCGGGCTGCTGGGCGCTGTTGCTGTCGGACTATTGATGCACTTCTGGAGGTTGCCGCAGATTGGGCTGGGTCATATCCTGGTCATTGCTCTCGGATGTTCGCTGTTCGGACAATTGGGCGATTTGGTTGAGTCGATGTGGAAACGGTCGCTCGGCATCAAGGACTCATCACGTGTCATTCCCGGACACGGCGGCGTGCTTGATCGATTTGATTCGCTCCTGTTTGCAGCACCGTTTATGTATTTCTATCTGCGCACTTTGATGGTATGAAGTTCCTCGATTACGTCTTTGCGTCTCGGCCGATGCTGCATCTGCCGTTATGGTCGGTCTATCTGGTCAGTCTTCACGGGCGCCACCAGCATAGCGGCGACAGCTTTGGTCTGCCGAACCTGATCACGATGATATGCCTGAGTCTGCTGGCGGCCGGCGCCTTCTATGTCAATCAGATCTTCGATTATGAATCCGATGCCTTCAACGACAAACTCGGTTTTCTGCAGCGTGAACTGACCACGGCGCGGGGTTTTATGATCGGTTATCTCATCCTTTCACTTGCGGGAACCACCATCGCCGGTTTGACATCGCGACTCATGCTGTTGATCTTCCTGCAGGGTTTTGTTTTTGCCTGGTTCTATTCAGCTTCCCCACTACGCTTGAAAGACCGACCGCTGGCTGGGCTGATAGCCAACGCCTGGTGCTTCGGATTCCTGGTTCCGATCACAGTCGGGCCGTTTACCGACATGTATGCTCTGGCCGCCGTCGACTGGGCTTCTTCGTTTTACTTCTTTTTCACGGTCGCCTCAGTTCATATCCTTACAACCCTCCCCGACCGTTCGGGTGATGATGCTACCGGCAAACGGACTATCGCTGTCGCAGTCGGTCCCACTGCGGCGCGGATACTTGCACTGGTGCTGATGCTGGCATCACTCTCCGTCGCATGGATGGCGAATCTGGCCGGGTTGGTTTACCTGTCCCTCTTCGCGGCGATCTTGATTCTGATGGCGACACTGTTCGGCTCGTCGAAGCTGGATCTGTTTTCGGCCAAAGCTCCGCTCCTGATGTTGACTATACTCGCCGGTTTTCTATATCCCGGATACTTGTTGTTTATTGTTGCTCTGCTGATCGCCTGCCGGATATATTACCTGCGGAGGTTCGGTATAATATATCCGAGGCTGGCGTAGTAATGTGGATTAAACTTCTCACTATAGCGTTGATGACGATTACAATCGGTTGTCAACCGCATCCTCGCTTCCGGACCGGGGGAGAGGAACGTCCGGCCCTTGACAAACCGCGACAAGCGGTGCGCCTGACCACCAACGATTCCCTGCGCTTGGGCGTGATCATGCAAAGCTTTCTGGGCAAACCGTATGCCGGGCAGTCCCTGTTTGAAACGGGTGTCGACTGTTCACACTTTGTTCTCAAGGTTTTCAAGAAGTTCGACGGTCGCGATCTGCCGCGCACTGTTGCCCGTCAATATCGCATCGGCACGCCGGCCCATCGCAGGCAGTTGCTCTATGGCGATCTGGTGTTTTTCCGCACCGATAGCAGGCCGGTGTCGCATGTGGGCATTTACATTGGGTATGGCGAGTTCATACATGCGTCAACCTCGCGGGGCGTTATCATCAGCAAGCTCAAAGAGAAATACTGGTCGCAACGGTATGTCGATGCTCGTCGCATTTTGGAGTATCCAGCCCGAGATTCAAAATGAGGCCCGCTACCCCTGAGCTGCGTCTGAAGCTCAAAAACCTGCCGACATCGTCCGGGGTGTACATGTTCACCAACGCTCAGGGCAAGATCATCTACATCGGCAAAGCCAAGAACCTCCGCAATCGCGTGCGGACTTATTTTCAGTCGGCTCGCAACCTGGATCCCAAGACGAGGCGCATGGTCTCCAGGGCCGTCGATTTCGATCTGATGCTGACCGACACCGAGATCGAGGCGTTGATTCTCGAGGCCAACCTGATCCGCGAGCACAAACCGCGCTATAACATCGACCTCAGGGACGACAAACATTTTCCCTACATCAAGATTACCACCAACGAACCGTTCCCGCGTGTGCTCATCGTCAGGCGACTCGAAAAAGACAGCGCTACCTACTTCGGGCCGTACACCAACAGCAAGGCGATGCGCAGAACGGTCACCCTGTTGACACATCTATTTACCATCCGCACCTGCAACTATGTCATCCCGCACCCGACCGGCAAGAAACAGAAAATCTGTCTCGACTATCAGGTGAAACGCTGCCTAGGACCGTGCGAGGACTTACAGAGCGAAGAGGACTATGCGGAGTCGATCAACTCGGTCATCATGGTTCTTTCGGGCAAGTCACAGACGCTGATTGAACATTTGCATGAAAAGATGCAGGCCGCCTCGGAGGCGATGGAGTTCGAGGAGGCCGCGCGCTGTCGTGATCAAATCGAGGCGATCAAGGCGCTGATGTTCAAGCAGAAGGTCGATGTCGGTCAGAAAATTGATCGTGACATAATCGCTTTGGCCCGTGAAGATCGCGATGCGGTGGCGGCGGTGTTGCAGATCAGGGAGGGGGCGTTGATCGGGCGGCAGGATTTTCAACTGTCGGCCGATATCGATGACGGTGATGAGTTAGTCCTTGAGACGTTCGTGCAGCAGTATTACAACAAGCAACCGAACCTGCCCCAGGAGATCTATCTGCCGTACGACCCGTCCAACGTGAGACTGTTGAAGGCGTGGTTGAAGAAACTGAAAGGGTCCGTGGTCAAAGTTCACTCGCCGAAAAAAGGGGAGAAGCTCAGGCTGCTGGACCTTGCTTCGGCCAATGCGCGGCTGCTTCTGGATGAACTGTTGATCCAAAAGAAAAAACAATCCGAGCGCACCAGCAAAATGGTCACCGCTCTCAAGGACGAACTGAAACTGTCCCACTCGCCCAGGCGGATCGTGTGTTTCGACATCTCGAACACGGGGGAGACCGACGCGGTCGGGTCGTGTGTCTATTTTGAGAACGCCAAGCCGAAAAAGTCCGGGTATCGACATTTCAAGATCAAAGGCGCCAAGAGCCAGAACGATTACCGGATGATGCGTGAGGTGATCGGGCGTTATTTTCATCGCCTCAAAAAAGAGAGGCAAGCCTCTCCTGACTTGGTGGTAGTGGACGGAGGTAAAGGCCAGTTGTCCTCGGCATTGGCGGAACTGAAGTCACTTGGCTTCGACGAACAACCTGTGATCGGTCTGGCGAAACGTCTGGAGGAGGTGTTCGTGCCGGGCGTCTCTGATGCCATCGTAATCAACCGCAGTTCCCCGGCTCTGATGCTGTTGAAACAAGTGCGCGACGAGGCGCACCGCTTTGCTATCACCTACAACCGCAAGGTCCGCACGAAACGTACGATCAAGTCTGCTTTGGACGACATCGCCGGCATCGGCCCCGCCAAACGCACGGCGCTCCTGAAACACTTCGGCTCAATCAAACGCATCAAATCCGCCACGATTGAACAGTTGATGGAGGTGAAGGGGGTCAGTAAGGGGCTGGCGGAGAGGGTGGGGAGGAGTTGGCAGGGGGAGCGCCTAATCTAAAAGCGGCGAACCAAGTCAGCGACTAGGCGGCGGCGGAGATTCATGCAGGGTCAGAAGGGTGTCGAGACTGTGGACTTCTGACCAATTAGTATCGTAGGTCAAGGCCATCGCCATAGCTTCGCGAACGACACTATCTGGTCGATCAGTCATGAACAGGCCGTTTGCAATTCGATAGCCAAGTTGTGGTTGGCCTGCACTTGTTGCGAAGGCACTGTCAAAAGCTGCTGCGGCCAAGTCAGTCTGCTTCAGTTCCAAGAGAGTTTCACCTTTGATCACCCATGCGAGCGCGGCGTTGACCTGAGAGCCAACATCAAACGCAGAATCCACATACTTAAGGCACTGGCCGATGACCACCCCGGAATCATGGAGGATGATGCTCTTAAGGGCAAGAGCCTCGCCGGTGCCAATATCTCGACTGATCGCACCATCGATCTGGGTTAATGCTACCTCGTAATCTCCCAATTCGGATGAGACTACCGCCAAATAATACCAAGCCCAAAAATTGTCTGCGCAGCCCTCAATAGCACCGTTTAACGCATCACGAGCCTCGTAATACGCTTTTGCCGTAATTAGCGCAATCGCCCCACGCACTAATACATCGCATGTATCCGATTTCACGTACTTGTACGCCCTGCTAAGGTTTTCACGTAAGCTTAGCGTGTCGCCGAATAGAGCTGAGAGAACCGCCATCTGGGACCAAGCTATTGCGCTGGTGCTATCTAAAGCGAGGGATGCAGACGCGTCGGACGATGATCGATCCCTGTATTCAAGCAATTGAGCGACGATGGACCTTAGCGCCCGTGCCTCCGGATAGAGCGAATCGATTGCTAAAGCTGCATCGAGATTCTCAATTGCGGCAGGCCAATTACCGTGCTGGTAGAAGGCAGCGCCCAGAATGCAGGGAAAAGATCTCTGATCTGCATACCGACTAGCCATGTGAGCGCTATGCGGTGCTTCATCAAACCGTCCGAGTTTCATCAGCAAGAAAGCACGGTTCATCCATGCTTCAGCGTAAAGAGGATCACGTGCCAGTGCGCTATCACAATCTGCAAGAGCAACAGAGTCATTTCCGCCAAAAGAGTTGGCCAATGAGCGGAAGTACAGTAGTCGCGGGATCAGATGTGGCTGGTCGCCGGCATTCTCGACTTTCTCAATTTCCCTGTCGATTAACACGACTGACTCATCATATCGGTCAAGTCCCATGTATACTAGTGCGCTATCAAATGACGTAACGCTTCTCGGCAACAGGTTTTTCGCTGATTCTTGCAGGTCTTCTTTCGGGGCCTTTTTCTTGGCAGTTTCGCTTGGCGCGGTGGAGATTGTAAGCTTGGTGACATGGTCGTCCCAGTCG
Source organism: bacterium (assembly GCA_030605565.1). Lineage (GTDB taxonomy): Bacteria > Zixibacteria > MSB-5A5 > GN15 > FEB-12 > JAJRTA01. Next base: position 10,690 of record JAUWIB010000099.1, on the reverse strand, counting down.
GACAGTCCTGATACATCTGGCGGTACACTCTCTGTAGCGGCATACCCCGATTGATTGTGTGCCCAGAAGCTCAGTATTAGGAGTAGCAGTGCAACGGTTGCACCGGATATCCAGAGGGCTCTCCGCATCCTTGAAAAAAGGTGTTCATCGGTTCTGTAGGTTCTGTAGTGTCTCCAGAGGACGTCTCCCGCGACGAGAATGGCTAGCGTCACAATCAAGACACTCACAAACCAACCATACTCGACGACGGTCGAAAGTGACTCGTTAATTACTTCAGACACTTTAGCTAAGCCCTTCCAATGCTGTGTCGTCAATCTCGATATCTTTTGACACGGTGAGCTTGACCTTTTCACTCTTGTGAGCCAGAAAAACGAGGATGAACAGTGCGATAACGACGACTAATAAACCGACGAAGTCCATTCTCCCGCGACCTCCGAATATTCCTTCGCTATTACTTCCCCTATTTCCCTTGTCGCTATTCTGGACTCGGTAATGTTTGAACCTTAAGTGGAGATTCGCTGTGTCAGTGATCGAGAATCGAAGTGTATCTGCAAACTCAATAGTCACTAGCTCTGAAGGCTGAATCGGTTCTATTCTACTATCGGGCTTGACATTCATAAGCAGGCGGAACATACCTGTGGCAGTATCAAAGTGACAATAATGTTGAACCCTCTCTGGGATGGTCTTGAGGTGCACAGGTGTCGGCTCTAGCTTGAGAACTCCCACTACATAACGCTCTTGTCTGCTTGTGTTTCGGATTAGGATTCTCTCACGGTAGATCGTGTTGTCTCTGTATGCTACGCTGGAGGGAACACTCGTGACTGAGAGGCATTCATTGCCCTTGCTTTCTGGAAAGGCAAGCACATTCAGAACCCGCCAAGCAAAGATGGTGATTAGGATTGTGGCGACAGTTATCGCGGTTTTGTAGATTCGGCGTTTGAATGAAGGCCGCCTTCTTCCCGCGTCGTTGGTGGGGCTTGCTGTTTTTTCGTCAGAACTGCCTGCCATTGTACCCTCTGCCTGGTACGGTCCGCTACCCTAGTTGCTCAGTATCGTTATGGACCTTGAATTAGTATAATGAACATCTTCATATCTGTCAACCCCCTCTCGAAAAAAAACTTGACTTTTTTGACTTCGTTTACTAACGGCTCCTATAGTCGGCTTTCCAATATCTCAATGCACTTTGGAGGTTCGAATGCGGAGGCACGTTTAGTTATTGCCAGAATGCGTTCGCCGACACTATACTCCCCCTATGACAACGCTGCCCCAGGCATATACCGTCAGTGCGGTGACGCGCATTATAAAAGAGACGCTGGAGTCTACGCTGCAAGGTGTGTGGGTGGAAGGCGAAGTGTCGAACTATCTGCATCATGGTTCGGGACACAGGTATCTCAATCTCAAAGATGATCGCGCGACGCTCAAAGTGACCATCTGGCGGTCCGCCGGAAGTTATCTCAAGTTTGAGCCGGAGAACGGACAGAAGGTGCTCGCCTTCGGGGACATAAACGTCTACGAAAAAGGGGGGCAGTATCAACTCAACTGTCGCAAGCTCGTTCCGGTGGGGATCGGGGAGTTGGAACTCGCGTTCAGGCAACTTCATGAGAAGTTAGAGGCCGAAGGTCTCTTCGCCGAGGACCGCAAGGTGGCGATGCCACTTTTTGCACGAAAGATAGGTATTGTCACGTCTCCAACCGGGGCAGCCATTCGTGATATCATTCAGATCGCACGTCGTCGCAACCGGTCGGTCGAGTTGGTCATCTACCCAGCCGCGGTGCAGGGTGACGGCGCCGAACAGACGATTGCCGCCGGGATCGCGTATTTCAACAGTCGTGACGACATCGACATAATCATCACCGGGCGAGGGGGAGGCTCGCTTGAGGATCTTTGGCCGTTCAACACCGAGGTGGCCGTGCGCGCCATCGCGGCCTCGAAGATACCGGTGATCTCAGCGGTCGGCCACGAGATCGACGTGACTCTGGCCGACCTCGTCGCCGACTTGCGTGCACCCACACCATCGGCGGCAGCGGAACTGGCTGTTTGGTCCCGAGTAGAAATGGTCGATCAGATAGACAGCCACACCCGCCGTCAGGCCGGTCTGTTGGCCGATTTGGTGAAAGGCGCCCGCCGAGAGTTGTTCTCCCTATTGATGCGGCCGGTTTTTGCGCGCCCGTTGGATCTCGTTAACCAGCGGCAGCAGTATCTTGATAACCTGAGGCGGACGCTATCGGCGGCTGGAAAAAACCGTTTTGAAAAGCACAAGAACCGGTTATCTTTGTCGTTGGCTCGGCTGGAGACTTTGTCTCCGCTGAAGATATTAGCGAGGGGTTATGCGGTCAGCAGACGGTTGCCGAAACGGAGTCTGATCCGATCGGTGCGTGACATTCTCCCCGGCGACCGCATGGAGACGATTCTCTTTGACGGCCGGATAGTGTCGTTTGTGGAAGAAACGAAACCGGACAAGAAACATGACGACCAGTAAGAAAGCTAAAGATTTCGAGTCGGCGCTGGAGCGCCTTGAGGAGATAACCGGACTGTTGGAGTCGGGCGAGGCGTCGCTTGAGGATTCGATCAGCCTCTATACCGAGGGTCTGCAACTGGCTAAGGACTGCCATCAGAGACTTGATGCTGCCGAGAAGAAGATCAAAATCATCTCCGAGAAGAACAATCTCCCGGTCGAGGAGGACTTTGACGAAGCGGAGACCGAAGCGTGATGCCGGCGCAGACCATTGACCCCAGCGCATACCTTCAGGCCGGGCGGGAGCTGACCGACCGATTGCTGGAGAAGTATCTGCCGCCGGTGTCGTCCGAGCCGAAATCGCTGCACGAGGCGCTGCATTATTCGGTGATGGCCGGTGGTAAACGATTGCGCCCGCAGTTGGCTCTGGCGGCGTATGGATATTGTGGCGGCGATGCCGAGAGTGAAGAGTTGCCGATCCATTACGCCATGGCGGCGCTGGAGATGGTGCACACGTATTCATTGATCCATGACGATCTGCCGTGCATGGATGACGACGACCTCCGACGCGGGCAACCGACCTGTCATAAGAAATTCGGTGAGGCGATTGCCGTTCTCGCCGGTGATGCCCTGCATGACATAGCTTTCGAACTTATGGCGCGCACCGGTCGTACTGAACCGGTGACAGAACTGGCCCGAGCTATCGGCACTGCGGGGATGCTCGGCGGACAGACAGCCGACATAGAAGCGGAAGGCCGCCGGGTTACCGAGGAGGAGATCACCGAGATCCACCGGCGCAAGACCGGTGCTCTGATACGTTGCGCCGTGCGGGTCGGGGCCATTCTGGCCGATGCTCCGGCTGAGTTGCTCTCAAGGCTGACTATCTTCGGGGAGAAGGTGGGCCTCGCTTTCCAGGTGATCGACGACATACTGGATATCGAGGGTGATCAGAAACTAATGGGAAAGAAAGTCGGTTCAGATAGTAAAAACCTGAAAGCGACTTACCCCGGTGTGGTCGGTATGCCTCAGGCTCGCCGGACAGCTCAGCGGCTGATCGAGGAAGCGATAGCCGTTTTTGATGAAGGTGATGACAACGCTCTTAAACTCATCGCGCTGTTTATCGGACAGCGGCAGAGCTGAGGGCGACCACAGGTCCCTATGAAGTATCTTTCGAAAATCAACTCGTCATCGGATGTCAGGGAGTTGTCACCTGAACAGCTCGAAGGTTTGGCTGATGATGTCCGCCAGGAAATAATCTCGGCGGTCGCCGACACCGGTGGTCATCTGGCCACCAACCTTGGTGCGGTAGAAATGACGCTGGCGCTGCATTATGTCTTCGATCTGCCGACCGACAAACTGGTTTGGGACGTCAGTCACCAAGTCTATGCCCACAAACTTCTGACCGGGCGACGCGAGCAGTTTCACACCTTGCGACAGTATGGCGGACTGGCCGGTTTCACCAAACGCGCCGAATCGGATTGCGATCCTTACGGCGCCGGTCATGCCTCGACGGCGATCTCGGCGGCTCTGGGAATCGCGGCCGCCCGCGACCTTGCCGGCAAGGACTACAAGGTCGTAGCCATCATCGGGGATGGTTCTCTCACCGGCGGCCTGGCCTTTGAGGGTCTGAACAACGCCGGGACATCGAAAAAAGATCTACTGGTCATTCTGAATGACAATACCTGGTCGATCTCGAAGAATGTGGGCGCCATGTCGAAGTACCTGACCAACATCATGGCGGATGAAAAATTCAATCGGCTGCGCAACGAAATATGGGAACTGACGGGACGTTTCAAGCGACGCGACAAAATCCGGGCTACGATATCACACATTGAAACCTCTCTCAAAGGTTTGCTGGTGCCGGGGATGCTTTTTCAGAATCTTGGTTTTCGCTATTTTGGACCGATTGATGGTCACGATCTGCCGCTGGTTGTGAAGACTCTGCAGAGCCTGAAGAATCTTGGAGGCCCGATCATGCTTCATCTGGCGACCAAGAAAGGGAAGGGGTACGATCCAGCTGAAGGTGACCCGACCAGTTATCACGGCATCGGAAAATTCGACAAGGTGACCGGTAAGCCGGCTAAGAAGTCAGGGCGGCCGGCTTATACAGACGTTTTCGGTGACACCATGCTGGAGTTGGCGGCCAGGGACAAGCGCGTTATCGCCATCACCGCCGCTATGGCAACCGGTACCGGTCTGGACAAGTTTGCGCAGAAATTCCCCGACCGATTCTATGACGTCGGCATCGCCGAAGGGCACGCCGGATGTTTCGCAGGCGGATTGGCCGCCGAAGGGGCGCGTCCCTATATGGCCGTTTATTCGACGTTCATGCAACGCGCCTACGATCAGATTATCCACGACATCGCTCTGCAAAGACTGCCGGTGGTTTTCTGCATGGATCGCGCCGGTCTGGTGGGCGAGGATGGTCCCACCCATCACGGTGCTTTCGATCTTTCTTTTCTTGGTCCGGTGCCGAATCTGGAGGTGGCCGCACCCAAAGACGGCAATGAGCTTCGCTCGATGTTGCATTACACGATTGAGCATGAACTCCCCGGGCCGGTAGCAATCAGATACCCACGAGCTTCGGTCCCCACAGACATGACGGAGGCGGTCGCTACGATCGAGTGGGGCAAATGGGAGCTATGTTCGCCGGAGGCGGAGATCGTTATGCTGGCGACCGGTACGATGGTTATGACAGCGCTGGAGGCAAGGAAAAGGCTCGCAGCGACAATCGATGTGGCTGTCGTGAACGCCCGGTTCATTCGACCACTCGATCTTGAGAAACTGGAGCGAATCAGAAACTCGGCTCGGTTGATTGTGACGCTTGAGGAAAACGTCCTCCGTGGCGGGTTCGGCCAGGCAGTGGGGGCGTATCTGCTCGACCACGGATACAAAGGCGCATTCAAGGCGATGGGAATTCCGGATCGCTTCGTAACTCATGGCGACCACCAATCGCTGCTTCGTGAAATCGGCCTGGATGTTGAGAGTGTGGCGACCTCGATAGAATCACTGGCGAAGCAACATCTCAAGCTGGAAGGCGGGTTCCTTCAGAAACTGAGGTTCCGTCGTAATGGGGCTCAGCGCAAAAAATCGGAGCCAGACCTTTCTCGGATGGTGGAAGCCGATGACAAAGGATGATGTTGACTGATGCGTTTTGGATTGATCGCCAACCTAAGACGTGAGGGTGCCCGCGAGGCTATTGACTGTGTGCTCGAATGGGCGGGTCACAATAGCCACGAAGTCTTCTATTATCGTGAGGATCTGGAAGAGATCTGCCACGGCCGGGCAACCAAGCTGGCCCGCGAAGATCTGGCCACCGAAATCGACATCTTGATTTCTATGGGTGGCGATGGTACTTTTCTGGCATCGGCGCGATCGGTCGGCTCAGCCGGGACGCCGGTATTGGGAATCAATCTCGGATCACTCGGTTTTCTGACTCAATTGCGACCACACCAGTTGGAAGATGCTCTGAACGCCATCGTGCGCGAAGAGTACCTTATTGAAGAGAGAATGCTTCTGAAAACCGTCATTGAGGGACGCCCGAAACTGGAGTCGCCCTACGCTCTGAATGAAGTAGTGGTTGATAACGGTCCGATTGCCCGGCTGATCGGAATCAACCTGCGGGTGAACGGCGAAGAACTCGTTACCTACAAGGCCGATGGTCTGATTTTGGCCACGCCGACCGGCTCAACAGCCTACTCGCTGGCGGCCGGTGGACCGATTCTGCATCCGACAATGGAGGCGATAGTGGTGGCGCCGATAGCAGCCTTTTCGTTGTCGACCCGTCCGATGGTATTCAATGCTTCCGACATCCTTGAGCTGCGGATTGGCTCCGAGCACGAGGTAGCCGGGTTGACTCTTGATGGACAGGTCAGCGCTCCGCTGCTTGATACCGATCGGGTCATCGTGACTCAGGCCGACTTTCGTCTGAAAGTCGTGGTTTTCCCCGAAAACAGCTTCTACAAAGTCCTCAAGGAGAAACTCCATTGGGGTGTTTCGCCTTCTGCTCACTGAACGATTGAACGTTGGCTCAGCGACCATCGTATGGTGCGTGGTTTGCCGCCCACAAAGCATCCAGGCTCTGCCCCCAGGGTACGCAGACCCTTCGACTTCGCTCAGGCTGACGGACTAAGGCCTTGTGGCGGTCGAATCTTCAGATTCGGCCGCAATCTCCCGCTGAATCTGAAGACTCAGCGGGCACACATGTGAAAGCGATCAGACGTCTGTTTTGCTGCCCTTCCATGGATAATTGACGGGGGTTTTATATTGACAGTTATGGTGGTTAGGGTTATTTCAACGGTGAAACAAGAATGAACAGACTTGAGGCGCCTTAGTTGTAGGTCGTAAATAGTTACAGCTTCAAGGCCGGAGTGAAAGAGAGAAGTATGAAGGCTTATTTGATTGGATTGCTGGCAGCTTTGCTGCTTATCGGCTGTGCTGATAGACAAGAGGATGCGGAAAAGCTTGGGCAGGAAGTGATGGAAGAGGAAGCTGAGGCTGTCGATACGATGGCTCCTGATGAGTCCGTGATCGATAGCAGCGCGGTTGAAGAGGTCGGCGCTGACGCTTCGGCTGTTCCTGAAGGAACCTCAAGCTTGGCGGAAGCACCGGCTGGTGAAGGTTATACGGTCCAGATAGCAGCGTGCGAGGATTATGAGTATGCCCAGTATTTGCTTGATCAGTACCGGCGGCGCGGCTACGAACCATACGCCGTCAAATTCGTCCACGAAGGGCAGACCTTTTACCGGGTGCGCATCGGCAGCTTTGAAAATGTGGCTGAAGCGGCTGATTTGAAAGCGGAGTTGATCGACAAGTATTCCATCGGGGCATGGGTCGACTGGAAATCTGACTGATCGACCTGCGCCGACATTTGGCCTGTTCGGTCCTCAGAATGGATTCGGGGACCGAGCCAGTACTATAACCTCACAGTTGGGAAGGCCGGGACGCGACAAGCGCCCCGGCCATTCTATTGCGGTTGACTTGTCAAACGGACTATTCGACGTTCAACACGCTCCGTCGCCGCTGGTAGATGACATAAGCACCGGCCAACAACAGCAGCAGGGTTAGGATGAGTATGCCGAGGTTCGTGTGGGAGGGGATGCCGATACCGCATTGCCAGAGACACCTGAGCAGGCTTATCTCCAAGTGAACCTCCCCCGATTTAGTGGACACATCGAGAAGATAGAGTTATGATTCTATCAGGAGGTGTGTTTATGTCGAAGAAACGTCGTCAGTTTGACAGAGCTTTCAAAGTTGAGGCCGTGAGATTGGTCACTGAGGAGCGTCGCCCTGTTGCGGCAGTTGCCCGAGATTTGGGTATTGGTGAGAATCTTCTTCATCGTTGGAAGCAACAATTTGCAGATCATCAGGAGAGGGCATTTGTCGGGACCGGTAATCTGAGTGCCGAGCAGGCGGAGTTGCGTCGTTTGCAACGTGAGAATGCAGATCTTCGCGAGGAACGTGACATCTTAAAAAAAGCGATTTCGGTCTTTTCCGACCGAAAGAAGTGAGGTATGGGTTCATTCGTGATCATCGTAAGGAGTTTCGCGTGAGAAAGATGTGTGATGTGTTAGAGGTGTCACGCAGTCGGTTTTATGCCTGGCTACGAACTCCTGAGAGTGAACATAGTCGTGCCAATCGGGTGTTGCTTTCGGAGATGCGTATCGCTTTTGATCGCAGTCGTCAGACGTATGGTTCACCGCGTCTTACTGTTGAGCTGAATGAATCGGGAGTGTCATGCAGTGAGAACCGTGTTGCCAGATTGATGCGTCTGGGTGGGATACGCGCCATCGGCAAGCGCAAGTATCGTGTGACGACCAACTCGAATCACAATCATCCGGTTGCTGATAACCTGCTGAATCGTCAGTTCAGCGTTGATCAACCGAATGCAGTCTGGCTGTCCGATATCAGTGTGCCGCAGCAAGCTGTGTGAGAGATGGGAGTAGGCCTCCCGCAATCGGCTTGCAGGAGCAGATTGCAAACCACCGTAAGCGGCTGTGATCAAAAGTCATGGTCGTGAGCGTTGCGGAAAAGGTGCTTTGGAAGCATCAGGTGTGGATCAAGAAGATGAACACAAGTGAACCACCGTTCAAGTGTCGAAAGATGCACAGATGGCGTCGAAACCGGGGAGGTGATGTTGCCCCGGGACAAGTCTGGCGGAAACCTGCTTACTGGTCAGACGGCGCCCGGCATAGAGGTGGCATGATCTTGATCTGGGCTCTCATGTGGAACTGCGGGAACCTGTGGTAACGATGTTAAGAGAAAGGCACAAGCAGAGACCCTGCGAGGCTGACAGTATCGATGCGTTGCACAGGGGCGGACAAGCTCGTATTAGCGTTGAAGCTGCTGTAATGGCAGTGGAGCGAAGGGGCTTGGTCACTCGGCTATTAACAATCGACCAACTGATTTTCAGGAGGAGTCGTTGAGCGTAGCAAAACCATTTGCAATCTCCAGGAAGCTGGTATGGCAAGCATACCGGGAGGTGAAATCCAAAGGAGGTGCCGCGGGAGTGGATAATCAGTCGCTCGAATTATTCGGGTGCGATCTTAAGAACAATCTCTATCGAATCTGGAATCGAATGTCGTCCGGGAGTTACTTTCCTCCTGCTGTTAAGGCTGTTCCGATCCCGAAGAAATCGGGTGGGACACGCCTTCTCGGAGTCCCTACGGTCTCTGATCGCATAGCCCAAACGGTGGTGAAGTTGGTTCTGGAGCCGATTTTAGAACCGGTCTTCGATGAGAATTCTTTTGGTTATCGACTGGGCAGGTCAGCGCATGACGCGATTGCCATCACCCGAAAACGGTGTTGGCATTATGACTGGGTAGTGGAGTTTGATATCCGAGGTCTCTTTGACAACATCAACCATGACTTGCTGATGAAGGCTTTGTGCCGCCATTGCAAGTGTCGCTGGGTGCTGTTGTACGTAGAGCGCTGGTTGAAAGTTCCGTTGCAACAACAGGACGGTAGTTTACTGGAGCGACGTCAAGGCACGCCGCAGGGCGGTGTGGTGAGTCCTATTTTGGCAAATCTGTTCTTGCACTACGGGTTTGATTCGTGGGTAAGACGCGAGTTGCCAGGGGTTCCATTTTGCCGTTACGCCGATGATGGGCTGCTGCATTGTAAAAGTCGGCGTCAGGCGGAGTATGTGATGAGACGAATATCGGAACGGTTTCGGCAGTGCGGGTTGGAAATCCATCCTGACAAATCAAGTATCGTTTACTGCAAGGATGTCCATCGCACCGAAGGATATTCAAGGATCAGTTTTGACTTTCTTGGCTACACGTTTCGTCCTCGACGGTGCGTCAATAAGCAAGGTCAGGTTCATCCGAATTTTCTTCCGGCGATCAGCCGATCCTCCATGAAGGAGATCAACCGGCGTATCCGCAGTTGGCATATCCAGCTTAAGAACGAGAAAACGTTGTCGGATCTGTCCCGGATGTTCAATCCTATTCTGCGTGGTTGGCATGCCTATTTCGGCCGCTTTTATCCCTCGGCGCTACGTCGACTTTGGAGAAATCTCAACCAGTATCTTGTTCGTTGGGTGCGACGGAAACTCAAACGATTTTCCTGGCACAAGAAACGGGCGAGGAAATTCCTTAATCGCCTTGCACGTGCTAATCCGCATCTGTTTGTACACTGGCAACTTGGGGTATTTCCATGAGGTTTGAGTGATAGGAGCCGGATGAGCTGAGAGGTTCACGTCCGGTTCTCGGAGGGGCTGGGGGTGAAACTCCCCTGGTCTACTCAACCATATATTTGGACCTCTGAGGGCTGGTTGTACCTGGCCGGTGTGATTGACTTGTACTCACGGATGCTTGTCGGCTGGTCGATGGGTCCTCGGATAAAGGCGGAGTTGACCCTTGAGGCCTTGCATCAGGCGATTGCTCGTCGAGATGTGACGCCGGACTTGATGCATCATTCAGATCGCGGTGGTCAGTATGCTGCCGATGAGTATCAAAAACTACTTACGGAAACGGAGATGATTTGCAGTATGAGTCGCAAGGGAGATTGCTGGGACAATGCGCCGATGGAATCGTTTTTTGCGACTTTGAAAACAGAACTGGTTTATCGTGAACGATTCAAGACAAGACAGGAGGCCAAAGCGAAGATATTCGAGTACATCGAAGTGTTTTACAACCGTCAACGCCGTCACTCGACACTGGGGATGAAAAGTCCGGTTGACTTCGAGCGACAGCAAACCCTATCTTCTTAACCTGTCCGTTTTTTCGGGGGAAG
>JAUWIB010000054.1 GCA_030605565.1 bacterium | reverse complement strand
AAGCGAAGATATTTGAGTACACTGAAGTCTTTTACAACCGTCAACGCCGTCACTCGTCACTGGGAATGAAAAGCCCGGTTGACTTCGAGCGAAGGCAAACCCTATCTTCTTAACCTGTCCGTTTTAGCGGGGGAAGATCATTTTGATGGGACCTCTTGTTCAGCGCCGTATGCTGCTGGCATCGCCGCCCTTCTTCTGACCTATGACTCAACCTTATCCCCTGAGCAGATTCGGGGATTGATGCAGGACGGTTGCACGGACATGACCGCCGGCGATGCCTCCCCGGGCTACGACATTTACACAGGATACGGGTTGGTGAATGCCAATAAGTCTCTTCCGTACCAGACACGTTCAGGTACTATTACTAAAGACGAAGAGTGGGATAAGGGTCCAGTTATTGTAAATGGAGACATTACGGTTGCTGAGTCCGCTACGCTTACCTTTTCTCACGGTATTAAGATATGGGTAACTGATGATGACAAGCTTGCAGGTGGTTCAGACACTGAGAAGGTTGAGTTTATCATTCAGGGTGCCCTAATCGTCGATGGCACATCGGGCAGCCCGATCGTTATTGACTGTGCAGATGATTACTGGTATGGTATTGTTGTGGATTCTGGTGGTAGAGTTGTGTTGAACTATGCGAACATCATCAATGCCTACGTAGGCTTATACGACAAGGGGAGCGCCAACGACATTGTTGATAACTGCCACTTCACTAGAAACGAAGTCTATGGAATTAAGACCAAGAACTCTAATCTCGTTGTGACCAATACCATGGTAGATACTATGAGCACTGGCTACGGAATCTACGTGGACTCATGTGAGCCAACAATCGTAGATGATACGGTCAAAGATTGCGAGTATGGAGTATATCTGAAAGCATCGAAAGCTACGATAGACGATTGTGTGATTAGGGGCATTGGGGCTAATGGTGTCAGAGTGTGGGACGCCGCCGGAAGTGGTGCTTCAAACGCAGCTCATCTCAGCGATCTCCTGATAGCATGGACGTTCGAGTCTCACATGTACTTCGGCAACGCGAACGTGAGCGTCGACAACTGCTGGTTGAACAGTGCCGGTGTCGACAGCTACCGATCTGACTACGGGATAATCACGTGGGTCCTTGAGGAGTTTGACCTGCGGCAGACCACGATAACTGATTACGATAACGCGGGTGTGTACGCGAGTCTATCTTACTCAAACGGTTGGGACTTTGGCCACGACGATACCACAGGCGGTTTGTGGTGGGGATACAATTCAATATACACGGATGACACCACATCATATGCCATCGACGGCACGTACGGTCAATACATAATCGCGGAGCGAAACTGGTGGGGTACGTCTACTCCAGACTCCAGTCTATTCAATACGTGCAATCCAGCATACTACGTTGACTTTGAACCGTATCTGACATCTTCCCCAAAGAGTAGCGCACCGGAGAAAGACGAAAAGAGTATTCTACCAGGTTCATTTGCCCTACACCCCAGCTATCCCAACCCATTCAATCCATCTACCATGATCCAGTTTGACCTCCCAATTAGCTCTCAAGTGAAGCTTGTGGTTTACAACATACTTGGCCAGCGTGTGATCACTCTCGCCGACAAGGAGTATCCAGCCGGCAGTTTTGCGATTCAGTGGAATGGTGTCAACGCTGGCGGCGAACGTGTTTCCTCCGGAGTTTATTTCTATCGACTTGCAGCCGGCTCATTTACCCAGGCGCGTAAGATGATGCTAATAAAATGATCGTAACATAGGTGATAGGAGATAGATAAGATGTGCAATAGACTGACTACAATCGTAGTACTCTGTGGACTGATCTCGGTTGCAGCGCTTGCAGCCCAGCGTGATTGGATCGAAGTTGGACAGCACTCTACCATCACCAGCCCGGGCGGTGATCAGACACGCACGCTGTTCCAGTTTGACCTGGATGGTATTCAAGGCGCAAATGTTGATTACGCCGCCATTGAGTTGCAGTTTGCATGCCCGGCAGACAGCGCTGATCACTACGTGGTGAGAATCCATCCCATGGCGACGTCCTGGACCGAGAGTGCTGACTGGTCTACTTCGTTTAATTCCCCTGGCGGGGATTTCGTTGATGATGTGGCTGTTCTCCATTCGGTTTCACGGAAACGTGGCTACCGAGTCCGCGTATTCCTCACCGAAATCGTCCAACTCTGGACTACAGAGCAGATTCCAAACAGTGGATTGATTATCATAAGTGAGCAGCCTGGTATTGGGAAGGCACAACTGAAAGCGGGGCTGTTTGATGAACAGGAGACTGCTCCAAAGATAGAGGTGTACAGTTCTAATCGCTGAAAGCAGCACGACATGATTCTGAGGGTATGAAGGTGGTTTGTCTAATGGCCACCTTCTACCTTCTGCGAACGTCTCAGTACATCATCGTTTCCCAAACCCCAGGAGTACTGCGAAACTAGGCTCAATATTCTGCCTTAGACGCATAATTCCTCAGATATTTTGGAAAGAGGACCCTGTTCGTTCTAACAATTTTCTAACAGCGCACTTCACCTAACTTGATGTAACTTGACATAACTTGAACCAACTTAACGCAACTTAACATATGTAACAGCATTGAATTACCCGTAATTCGGCGTGTCATATGAAGTTAGCAGAAATGCCGGTCGTCGAATCCCTGCCTCTCCGCTTTCTGAGGGATGCGAGGCATAGCAACATGTTCTCTGGAAATCTAGGGCAAGCCCTCGGCCACCCGGTCCATTTGACACCCACCGTTTATGCATCTTCGGTAGCATTTATTGTGAGGCAACTCGCCAGCCATAAACCTGTTTGAAAAACTCCGGTCTTGTCTTAAATTCCATCCCCATGACGAAGCAAAACCTGATTGGCTACACTTCCGCTCAGATGGAACAGATCATGATCGATTCGGGGGAGAAGTCATACCGCGGTCGGCAGTTGTTCAAATGGCTCTACAAAACCAGGCAGTATGATTTCGAACTGATGACCGACCTTTCGCGCCCCACCCGCGACCGTCTGGCCGAGACGTTTATTTTTGAGACACCGTCAGTGAAAGATGTGGCCGAGTCGTCGGACGGTACTCAGAAGTTCTTGTTTGAGCTTGACGACGGTTTGTGTGTTGAGACGGTCATGATTCCGGATCCCGAGTCCGGACGGTGCACTGTCTGCGTTTCATCGCAGGTCGGTTGCGCCCTGGGTTGCCGTTTCTGCGCCACTGGTATGCTCGGCTATGAACGTGATTTAAGCGTGGGGGAGATTCTCGGGCAGTTGATCCACCTACGCGACCAGCATGGAGATGACGTCTTTACCAACGTCGTATTCATGGGGATGGGCGAACCGCTTCTGAATCTGGACAACGTGTTGACTGCTGTCTCGATTTTGTCCGACGGGGCCGGGATGTCGCACGCCGCTAAGAAAGTAACGATCTCCACGGCCGGAATCATCCCCGCGATACAGAAATTGGCCGACAGCGGTTGCAAGGCGCGACTGGCCGTGTCGTTGAATGCCGCGACTCAGGAGAAACGCGTCAAGATCATGCCGCTCGGTCGGAAATATCCACTGAACGAACTCATGACGGCACTGAGATACTACACCTCCCGGACGAAGACGAGGGTGACGTTCGAGTATGCGCTGTTCGTCGGGTTCAACGATAGTCTCGAGGATGTCAAAGCGTTCAGCCGGCTGGTGCAAGGAATTCCTTGCAAAATAAACCTGTTGGCTTATAATCCCGTAAGCAATCTGCCGTTCGATCGTCCCTCCCCGGAGAAACTGGATTGGTTTGCTCGGCAGCTATACCCGCACGTGCCGGCGGTGATGGTTCGCAAGAGTCGTGGTGCTGATATCGGCGCCGCTTGCGGGCAGTTAGCCGGTGCCGCAAAGGTGACAAGGAGAGAGTAGATGTTCAAGCCTGTGCAGTTTCTGGTTGTTGCCATAATGATCCTAACGCTGAGCGCTTGTGCGCAGGGTCCCGATATTCTCGTGGGTGATATCGAACGGGATTTGCGATGGGGGAACCGCCAGGCAGTATTTGAGGTAACAAATAAGACACCGGACCTCAAATTCCTGACGGTCGAAACCGAGATACAGTTCAGCGGGTCCTACCTGACGCCGAATCGACGGGCGATATCGCACGTCATACTGCCCCCGGAATCGTCGGAAACAATCAGAGCCACATTGTACATACCTGGCAACTACGGTGTGGCGAACGGGCGCGTCACTGTGTACGATGTCGTCGATACTATTGATATAATATTGCCGAACCAGAAGATTTTTGAAGACAACTTCATGATCAACTTCCATCCTCCTGAAAGCATTCAACCGTATCTTGAGATCGAAGTCACCATGCCCCCAAGGGTGAACGAACATCCTGATTTCGACAACCAACTGTCCCGTCTCATGCTGGTGCTATTGAACGAGGGGAAAAGTGTTCAGGAGATTGCTGCGATGACCTCGGCTGATACAGCATACATCCGGGAAATGTACAAATCGATGTTATCCAAAGGCTATGTCAAAGATGTCGACGGTCAGACACAGTTGCAGTTGCCCGTCATATCCGTCCCCGAAGCGGAGCAGGCCAAACAAATGGCTGAAGATGTTTCCGACAGCCTGGTCATGTCCATTAAGAACAATCTTCCAGACTATCGTCGCGTCCTGGAGGGCCTGGTCGTGGCGGGTAGTGTGCCCCGCGACAGTAATGCTTTCCTTGACGGCGGTTCGATCTTGTATCATCCATACCCGGTTGTGTCGGCTCTGCTCCTATGGTGGGATCTGGGTCAGAAGTTCATCACGCGTTCGGCGCCCCTGTTGATCTATGACGCCACCGATATTTGTAACGCCCGGATTCCGAACTACATGTATGCTGTGCAGGGCGGACCCTACTTCAACGGCACGTGCTTCTACGCTCTGTTTCAGGGCAAGCGTCACTTCAGTATCCTGTTCGGCGACAGTCTGCCGGAGATCCAATGCGCGGAGGATTTCATTCTCAAGGGGCAACAGAAGAAGAAACCTCACTGGACCTACGGTGAGGGTTTTCGCCAGGAGTCATTCATGATTGACACCACGGTTGTGAAGGAGGCTCTGGACGCCCTGGCCGGTGACACCGATTCGCTGCTGATGCGCACATACTTCGACCTGAAGGCGTTATCGCAGAGCTACGGGCGAGAGAAAGCCTCCTACGGAATGCGCTACTGGTTCTGGAATCTGGTAGCGAGCCGCACGCTGGTCAAGCTGCATGAGCAAGGCATCATCGAACGGCGCGGCAACGGCCAGTTCAAGTTCGAACCATACCGGGGCGGAAAAAGAGGATGAGAACGTCACGAGCTTATCTGACAGGGCTGCTGGCCTCCCTCTTGATTCTGGGCAGTTGCGCTGAGAAGAAACCGCCAGCTCGGAATCATATCCCGATACTGAAAGCCAGATTATTCAGCTTGCAAGAGGCCGTCAAAACTCAGAACCGAGCCGCTATCGATTCACTGTTGTCGGTTCAGATTCTTGACAATGACCAGAACTCCGATTCGCTCCTACAGTTCGCTTACGGCCCGGATGGCGGTTTTGAATTCCGGCAGTTCGCGGTGGGTGAAATCACCTACACCAATGACAAGGCGCGGATCGACTGCTTCGTTATGGACAGCAGTCGGACCAGAGACCGGCCGCTGATCCTGACCTATGTCTACAAACACGATCAATGGTTACTGAAACGGTTTGAGGCGGGTGAGGTCGAAACCGAGAGAGATGGTACGCCGGACTCTATCTGAGTTTGCAGCGGTGCGAGTATTACCTGGATCACAGGGCTTGGGAGACGTTCGACAACAGTCGCAGATGTTAGCTCTGATCGGTCGAGTTGCCTCTGCATCGCAAACTTGATTATGTCCATAACGTCTCCAAAGATCAACTTGACGATCTCACGGCGGCACCGGTTTTGGCGGCGCCTCGGGTCTGTTTACATCTCCACCACCGTTACGCCAAGGCCTTGGAGCGCAGATTCTCAGCCGAGAACGCTTTCTCCATATCGGCATCGGTGAACACGCCGTCCTTGCGGACGAGTTTGTCGTCGAAGTACAACTCGCCGCCGCCGTAGTCGGTGCGTTGAATCAACACCAGGTCCCAGTGGATCGTCGACTGGTTGCCGTTGGGCGCTTCGTCGTAACACTGTCCCGGTGTGAGATGGATGGAGCCGGCGATCTTTTCGTCAAAGAGAGTGTCCTTCATCGGGTGTATGATGAAGGGGTTGACACCGATGGCGAACTCGCCGATGTACCGAGCGCCCTCGTCGGTGTCCAGAATCTTGTTGAGCTTTTCATTGTCGCCGGAACAGGTCGCTTTAACGATCTTTCCCTTCTCGAAGGTGAAGGAGATATCATTGTACACGAAGCCCTGGTAGAGTGAGGGAGTGTTGTACGTGATAACACCGTTGATCGAATCCCGCACCGGCGCAGTGTAGACTTCACCGTCCGGAATGTTGCGCAGGCCGTCACATTTCTCGTAGGGGATGCCTTTAATGGAGAAAGTCAGGTCGGTGCCGGGACCCTTCAGTTGTACCTTGTCGGTGGCATCCATCAGGGCCGCCAGTTTATCCTGGGCTTTGGACATCATGGCATAATCGGCGCAGCAGACCTCGAAATAGAAATCCTCGAATTTCTCCTGCGACGTTTCGGCCAACTGGGCCATGGCGTTATTGGGATAACGAAGCACGACCCAGCGAGTGCGTTTGACTCGTTCTTCAAGATGCACCGGCTTGTAAAACAGCTTGTTGTTTTTCTCCAACTGGGTCCGATCGATATCGGCCAGGTCAAACGGATTGTCGGACCCGCGCAAACCGATATAGGCATCGGCCCGCGTCATCAACTCCAGGTGCAGTTCCGCCTGCTTTTTGAACTGATCGTCGTTCGCCTTGCCGACCCACTGGCGGATAAGCGATTCGTCATTATAGTACCAAAACGGTACCGCACCTTTCTCGGTGGCCAGTCGGATAATCTGCTTGCCCAACTCCAGCGTCTCTTTGCCTTTGATCTCAAGGTACAGTACTTCACC
Organism: bacterium; assembly: GCA_030605565.1. Lineage (GTDB taxonomy): Bacteria > Zixibacteria > MSB-5A5 > GN15 > FEB-12 > JAJRTA01. The sequence continues at coordinate 18,195 of JAUWIB010000054.1, read as the reverse complement.
CGGCTGAATTTTCACCGAGTACTCCAACAGTTGTCGGGCCAGGATTTCGTTGCGTTTGTCCTTCATTTCTATTCCCTTTCGGCGTCAGTATTTTGGTTCCGAAAATACAACATAACGCTGCTCGATGCAAGACCGCCGGCCAAATGATAATTGGCGCTGACAACTCAAAAACCAGAACCAAAAGCCCCTTTGACTGTTACTGGATTACCATGAGCAAAGGTCGGATCAGGATCGGAACAGCCGGTTTCAGCTACAAGGATTGGCTGGGGAATTTCTATCCGCAATTCTGTCCGGCGGCTGACTTCCTGACGTGCTATTCCTCGGTTTTTTCCACGGTGGAGATAGACGCGACGTTTTATCGAATTCCCTCAGCCGATACCGTCAAGAAGTGGGCTGCCCAGGGCCGCGAACAGTTTGTCTTTACGGCCAAATTCCCTCGGACAGTGACCCATGAGGGTGACCTGCCACAGCGGCTCGACAGCGCGGCTGCATTCATTGAGGTTATGAGAGGGTTCGACGATCACCTGGGTCCGCTCCTCTTGCAGTTTCCGTACAGTTTCAAACCGGCCGAGTTCGCGACTTTGAAGCAGCTGGTTGAGGTCATGCCGAGTGATCTTCGTATTGCGGTGGAACTGCGCAACAAAGCCTGGTTGGAATTGTCGGAACTGTTCGACCTGCTGATCGGCAGGAACATAGCCTTGGCCCTGATCGACCATCCGTGGATGCCCCGCCATGAGATTGCCACCGCCGATTTCCACTATTTGAGATTTCTCGGCGATCGCAAGAAGATACCGGACGACTTCAGCTATGTCCGCATCGACCGTGAAGAAGACCTGCGCTGGTGGCGGGATGTCATCGGTCGGTTGACCGCTGATGGACAAGACCTTTTTGCCTTCTTTAACAACCACTATTCGGGCCATGCACCAAGTACCGCCCAACGGATGATCGAACTGCTCAACGAGTAAATCGTCACAACCCCGGCCGCCGGACTCTCAGGCCCCCGGACAGGTCGGCCTCCCCAAGTTGGTCGATTACCCTGTATGATAAGGCCATGACCTGTCTCGGCGAAACCTGCAGTAATGACGCCACTGTTTGTCTGTCCGCAATTTGAGCATTTATTGGTTACCTGAATCCATAGGAGGGGTTGTGGCCAATGAACTGGTAAAGTTTTGGCGGAATCGGTTCGATAACGGACAAAGGGCTTGAATTGTATCCGAGTTAGGACTGTATTTCGGAGGGGAACAAAGGGTGGGAGAACAGGATCGCCGATGCAACCTCAGACCATCGGGCAGATAGATTAAGTTTTGGACAATTACCGCCGAAAATAAGGGCATAATACTAATACACTGAAAAGGACGTGTTATGGATTCTGATATCCTGGAAAAAACCGATGGCGCCTTTGCCGGACAGGCCGGAGAGCTTCTTCAGCTTGTTTCATTCAACATCGGTTCGGAGGAGTTCGGGGTCGATATCCTGAAGGTACAGGAGATCAACCGAGTGGTCGAGATTACACGCGTCCCGCAGGCGCCGCACTATGTCGAAGGCGTTATCAATCTGCGTGGCAAGGTGATCCCCATTGTCGATCTGCGCAAGCGCTTCAACCTGGAGGAAAAGGAGTACGACAAGAACACTCGCATTGTCGTCGTTGATATCAGCGGCAACATTATGGGGATGGTGGTCGACTCGGTTTCCGAGGTGTTGCGCCTGCCGGCGAACACCATCGAGCCGCCGCCCGAGATCGTGGCCAATATCAACTCAGAGTATATCAAGGGTGTGGCTAAGCTCGACGATCGGTTGTTGATCTTCCTTGATCTGTCAAAAGTTATCGACGTCAGTGAGATGTCGGGGGTTACAAGTTAGATTCCTAATTACTTCGTTAGCGAATCGTGACGAAGACCGGCGAGCCACCGCCGGTCTTTTTTTGTGTGCGCTAAGCTGTGAATATAGGTGCGAGTCGTCAGGCTATCCTATTTCTGACCCTTGACCCCCTCACCGGTCATCGGTACGAACCTGACCGGTATCACGTTGGTGCGGCGAATCTCATCATCGAATCTCTCGATCAACAGCAACTCCTGCCAGAAGTCGCCAACCGGCACGACCATTCGTCCGCTGTCAGCCAATTGCTCCAGCAGCGGTTGCGGGATCTCCGACGGTGCGCAAGTGACAATGATAGCATCAAACGGCGCCTGCTCCTCCCAGCCGGCGTAACCGTCGCCACACCTGACGGTGATGTTATCGTAACCGAGTGAGTCCAACAGCTTCTTGGATCGCTCAGCCAACGGTTTGACTATTTCGATAGTGTAAACCTCAGTCGTGATCTCGGCCAGTACCGCAGCCTGGTAACCGGAACCGGTGCCGACCTCGAGTACTTTCTCATCGCCATCCAACTCCAGCAGTTCGGTCATCAGGGCCACTATGTACGGTTGCGAAATTGTCTGATTTTCGCCGATCGGCAACGGGTGGTCCCGGTAGGCCCGCGTGCGGTACCCCTTCGGAATAAAGAGGTGCCGCTCCACCTTGGCGAGGGCGGCCAGCACTCTTGGATCAGAAATGCCGCGCGCCTTGATTTGGGACGCGACCATCGACTGACGGGCTCCTGCCCAGTCCCTGGTGTCCTCGGCTTGATTGGACTTACAGGCGGAGGCGACAGCGATCAGGGCTATCGCCATCAGGGTGACATTTGAATGTAACTTTGACAGGGCCATATTCGTGTTCTCCGATTCTACCGCCGAGGTTTGTCCGCGGCGCCCGATGCTTCTAATCTGCAACACTGGTTGCCAAAGCTCAAGGTCTATTTTAGTCAGCCGTCGACTGGGAATTGACTGGCGACGTTGGCGGGGTTATCTTTACCGGTAACAGCCTATGAGAGAAACGCATATACAGCCGCCGCGGATCGAGTTCCTGTATACCAACATCGGACGCGGTCATCCATCTTACCTCGACGGTATCATTGAAGCGTTGGTTCGTCGGGGGGAGATCGGTCTGGTTCGCGGTGAGACCGATGTGTTCACCGTTTCGAGCGGTTTGTCGAAGTTGGCATGGAGGCTGATTAGGGGGCTATATCACATCGGGCCCTCCGGTGGTCCCGGCGGTCGCTTGTATAATCGTCTGCGTAACGATGCCGACTACAACCGACCGGGAGTCATGCTGCGATTGCTGGGGCGGTCGATTGCTCGCGCCTATGTGTCGCGACCATGGCCGCTGGTGGTAGCCCATCCCATTCTTGTGGCGATCCTGAAGGGAAAGCAGCAGTTGATCTATCAGCACGGGGAACCGGCGGCGCCCTCAGAGTCCCTGGTACGCGGCGCTTCCAGGGTTCTGGCGCCGACCGAGGAGACAGCTCGGGCCTTTGTAGAATCAGGCTATGCGCCGGAGGATGTTGTCGTTACCGGACTTTGCATTGAGCTGTCGCTGGTAAGGCAGGCCGAGGACGCCTATGAGAGCCGTATGGAGCGCCTGCGAAGTAAAGAGGGGCGGACGGGTGCGTTCTTCTCTTCGGGGGCCGAACCGAAATCACACGTTAAGATGTTGACGTCGGCTATCGAGTCGATAGTACGATCCGGAGGGCGCGCCATCGTGTTTGCCCAACGCGGCGGTCGATTTCAACGAGCCGCCGTCGCCTGCTTCGAACGCCGAGGACTTCGCTTTTCAATTCTGGATGATCGCGAACCGATGGCGCCAAAACCCGATCTGATCTCAATAGTGACTTTTGCGTCTCGTCGCGAACTCGCGCACCGAACAGCGCAGTTATTTCCGGAGTTTGACTACTTCGTGGCCCCGGCACATGAACGCAGCAACTGGGCGCTTGGTCTGGGGCTACCGATGTTTATCGTCGGTCCGGAGATAGGGTCCTTTGCGCCGCTCAATCGTGAGCATTTGATATCTGCCGGTGTAGCCAAATCTTTGGATGCGATCAATGACGCTCGTGACCTGGGAGCACAGGTCAATGGACGACACACGACCGGCCCGCTTATCGAGATGGCGCAAGCGGGATGGGGGAGACATCCTGTCAACGGTTTCGAGAAGATCGCCGAATTTCTGATCGAAAAGTATGCCAAAACAAAGTAATGTTGTCAATATGCCGGTGCACGAATGTTGGGGTGACCACGGGGATGGAATAGGGTCCGGGTCAGCGAATGATCGCTAACTTGCCTATCTGAGTGCGTTGTGCCGACTCAACTACGAAATAGTAAAGCCCGGTCACGGCCAACTGAGTGTTGCGCGTGATCAGGTTCCATTCGTGATGGGACGACGTCGGATCGTCCGGATCCATATCATGAATCAACTTTCTCACCAGATCGCCGTCGAGGGAGTAAATCCTGATGATGCACTTGGCGGGCAGATTGGCAAAGTGTATTCGGTGCGAACGGTCCGGTGCTTCCTCACGGTCGAAGCGGCTCTCAAAACCTCGGCTGACATATCCGGCATCGGAGCGATAAGGGTTCGGATATACATACGCTTCCAGTTGGTCGGCAATAACCCGATCGGACGAGGACAAAGCGTAGGCAAGTTGAGCGCCATTGACCACCGAGGTTTCCAGGGCCGGCAATCCGGCTTTGGGGGAACCGAAGTCGAAGGCGGTGACGGATATAAAGTACGGCACGGTCGGCAACAGGGAATCGAGAACCATTTCATACTCGAAGTATTTGAATTGGCCGCGTTCAGTGAGTTCATCTGGTCGGGCCGAGTCTGGAATCAGACTGCTTGGGTAGGGCTGGTTCGGAAACCGTTTGCGGATTTCGGTCTGCACGCCCAGCTCGGAGATGTTGTAATCCTGAGCCGTGAAGACAAAGGTCGACTCCGGGAATGCCGGATGCTGGTATGGAAAGCTGCGCGTATAAGCCAGGGGATGAAAACTCACATCGTTGCAGGAGTCACCGTAGAGGCAGCGAAGAGAATCAATGGTGAATGGTATGTCCAGGAGTTGGTAATCACCATCAACGAAGACGTACTTGTTGTAGTCCTCAATGTCATATGAGGCTACCACGGAGAAACTTGAGGGGCGGTCGTCACGCGCGAAATAGACGCGGTAACCTTCGAAGTCAACCTTATGCGAGAAAATGTCTCGGGTAGTCTCCGAAAGCAAACCGTTGAACCGGATCGTCAGGCGTCCTACATCCGGTATGATGTGGAACTCGGGGGCGGGCGGGGGACCGGCGCCTCGAAAATCAGGCACGCCATCCCCCTCATAAAAAAGCGTGTCACAGTCGGTGTACTCGATAACCGTAATCGTCGTATCATTACCGTCGATTATGGTGTCGACTTCCTGCACGACCGAGTCGGTACAGTAGACACGGGACTTGCCGAAGTAGCCGTCGTTGTCGGTGTCGATGCCGGGATTATCGTAGACCCACGATGCCCATCGGGAATTGGCAGCCAACCCCGAGAAGTCGAGCGAGTTGTAGAAGATGTCGGGGCGGCGCTCATCGTAAAGTCGGTCGAAATTGGTTGGGTCGGAGTGCAGAAAGGAGCCACCCAGCCAGGCAAAGGAAATCGGCAGTTCCTGGCCGGGGTGGATCTCGAACGGCCCGAAGGACAAAAGATATCGACAATCGTAGCCGTCGGCAATGTCCTCGGCGTTCTCCGGCGGTGGCAGCCAGCCCGTAAGCATTTGGTTCTGTGCGACATAATACTGGTCGTAGTCAAACTCCGGGTGGCTGAGAACATAGTACTTGTTCTTGTCCCCCTCGGGAGTGCCGAGTCGAGAGCCGAAGCTTCGGAACGGATCCTCCGGTGTACCGCGCCGGCGCGGGCCGAAGTCTTTGGATGGATCAGAGTAGTCCATAACCCACCAGTTGAATGAGTATCTTGGTTCCTCGGCCGGGGTGCGCACAACGCGGACACCTACTGCGTGCGGAACGGACTGAGCGTTCCAGGCGTGGGTCAATGTGTCCGGGTCACCGTCATTGTCAGTGTGATAGGCGACGTTTATGGTGTCAAGAAAACCGTACCCTTCCGGCGCCGGGTAGCTGCGAAGGAATCCGACCATATCGTCATTCCAGTCCTGGTTAGTGAGGTGCCAGACATCACCGTCAAGCCATATACCGAGATACACTTTGCTCAATGTTTTCACATCGATATTCTGAACCCGGTAGTCGAACAGGATAAAGTCCTGAGCGTACGAGTAGCTCCAGGCCATGGAACGCTGCGTGACCTTTATTCCCAGCGGTTTGTGGGGACGGCCATCGGTGTTATCAACGCCGGTGGCTTCGTTGTCCGTCAAAGTGTCAGTATACTCACATATAATGTCTTCTTCTGAATAAGCGTCTGGTGTGTAATAGCGACTGTTAGGATCGATAGACTCGTAGTGGAAGTCACCAAACGGTTTGATGTCCGGCCAGAACTCGGTGGTGACAAAGAAGTCCTCATCGCCTACCGATACCAGAGTATCGTTTCCTTTTACGGCGCCGGCCCAGATCGCGGCTACATAGAGGTAAACAAGGTCAGAGTTCTTGGGGAAAATGCACGACGGGATGCCTTCGCCGGTGAGCGGGTCGGGAATCGAGCGTCCGCGGGTACCGAAAGTGCCGTTGTTGGCGAGAGCCAGCTGGATGTTGCCGCGCTTGTGGACGGCATACTCCACCACCGGTCCGGAGGAGGCGGTCTTCGGTCCGGGGTTCGATCGCTCAAGCCACTCGGTTTTGGGGCTGGTTTCTCGCGCGTAAACGCCGGCGATCAGGCTCAATAGGATGAGGGCCGACCAGATAACGGTTCTGGAGCGGCCTTTGGCGGGGTGATCCTGGCTCATTAACTCTTAGCTTACATGATTATGGCCAGCTTGCCGATCTGGACATCACCCTTCTCGTCCTCAACCGTCCAGTAGTAGAGGCCGCTGACTACCATCTGTGTGTTGCGGGTGATCAGGTTCCACTCCTCGTGCGAAGCTTTAGGATCGTCAAGAGATTTATCATGTATCAACTCACGTACGAGATCGCCGTCAACCGTGAAGATTCGTATCGTACACTTGGGCGGCAGGTTGGCGAAGTTCAGTACGCGCGTTCGATCGACTGGCCGGTCGCTGTCAACGCGACCCTCAAATCCACGTTCCCGATAATACCCGTCGATGCGGTAGGGGTTCGGGTAGACGAATGCTTTCAGTCCTTTGGCCTCGACCTCATCCCAGCCGGCCAGCGGATAAGCGCTCTGGGCACCGATAGATACCGATGTCTCCAACGAGGACAGACCGGATTCAGGCGATCCATAATCGAAGGCAGTGACATTCACCCAGTACACGACCGTCGGCAACAGATTGTCAATCTCTGTTTCATACTCGAAATACTTGAGATAGCCGTCGTCGGTCAGTTCATTCGGCTGCGCCGAGTCGGGAATCAGGTTGCTGGGATAGGGTTGATTGGGGTAAATCTTACGGATTGGGGCGTCTGGACCGAGGTCGGAGGCGTTGTAGTCCTGGGCCTCGAAAACGAACTGCGAATCCGGGAAGTTGGGATGTCTGAAAGGACTGCTGCGGGTATAGTCGAGAGGATGGAAATTCATATCTTCGCAAGAATCGCCGTACAAACAGCGCAGGGAGTCAATTGTGAACGGCACATCGAGAAGAGCCCAGCCGTCGGGCGTGTTCGAGGTGGGGTCGTAGGTGAGCTTGTTGTAGTCCTCGACGTCATACGAGGCCACAACTCCGAAGCTCGTGGACCGGTCATCGCGACCAAGATAGACGCGGTACCCCTCGAAATCATGGAGGCGCGAAAACACATCCTTGGTGGTTTCCGATCTGAGGCCGTTGAACCGAATTCTCAGCTTGTTGGCTGACGGCTGTATCCAGAAATCGGGGGCCGGCGGCGGGGCGGCGCCACGGAAGTCGGGTACACCATCCCCCTGGTAGTAAAAGGTGTCAGCTATGGTGCATTCCCAACCTGTGGTTATGCTGTCTATGTTTCCTGTAGAATCATAAAAGGTGTCCAGGACGGTTTCCGAATCGGAGCAACAGATATGGTAGAGTCCACAAAAGCCGTCCTGGTCGGTGTCGACACCGGGGTTATCGTAAATCCAGGCTGCCCAGGTGGCGTTGGCGGCCAGATCGCTGAAATCAAGATTGTTCCAGAAGGTCTGCGGTTTGTCGGGCAAATTCCCGATATTAGCGGCGTCGGTGTGAAGATCCATACCGCCCACGTAAGCCAGCGAGACTGGTAAGGTCTGACCTGGTCGAATAGTGAAGGGACCGAATGAGAGTAAATATCGAGTGTCAAATCCATCGGCAAAGCCATCCGCCTGACTCTGATCGGGATACAACCAAAGCGTGTCGGTTGGTTGAATGCTGGCGACGAACTCCTGGTCGTAGTCGAATTCCCGGTTACTCATGAAATCGTACTTATTGACATCACCTTCCGGAGTGCCGAGCCCCCCTGTACCCAGATCCCGGAAATGCTCCACGTTCTTGCGGCGCGGTCCGAAATCCATGGAGGCGTTCCCATTGCTGATCCACCAGTTGAATGACACCTCCATCTCTTCAGCCGGAGTCCGCACGATACGCGTAGCTGTCACGTGCTCGGCCGGATTCTCGGTGTCGAGATCACCATCGTTGTCGGCAATCCAGGCGATATTGACGGTATCATTGAACACACAGTTACCGAACTCCGTAGGGTAGGTGTGAAGGAATCCGCAAAGATCATCTGTATGACCCGGTGCTCCTTCACCGCCAGAGGAGACGTCGGCGTCGACATAGACGCCCATGTATACTTCAGTAAGTTCCCGCGTACCGATATTCTTGATCTGATAATCAAAGAGTACTAAGTCCTCGGCGTAGGAATACGACCAGGCGTAAGAGGCATCGGTGATCTCGATATTCAGAGGTATATGAGGTCGCCCAAAGAAGTCGGCGGGAACATCCTGAGTAATGGTATCTGTATAGACGCTGATGTAGTCCTCTTCCGATACTGCTCCATCGTACAGGGGCGAGTTGGGGTGAGTAATCGACCGCTTTATCATGTTTCCGAATGGTGGAACATCCGGATACAGTTCCCGAGCATGCGACCAACCATCAGCGCCCACCGAAACCAGTGTGTCTCTACCCACGACAGCACCAATCCAAAAAGCGCCGGCAAAGAGGTACTGAACATTTGAACCGCGAGGATACTCGCAAGACAATACACTCCCACCTGTGAAGAAGTCGGTCAGCGCCACCCTGAAGCCGGTGCCAATAGTACCGTTGTTGTTAACCGCCAACTCCATTGCACCGATACGGTGACCAGCGATATTGTGCGCGACCGAAACGGTTGCTTTGTTGCCGCCACGCTCTTTCTGATCGGCGTCGGCCGCAACGCGCGACCATGCGTTGCCGGCCAGGAGTGCTGCTCCCAGCAGACAAAGGACGAAATTCAACTTGCCTGTTGTCATATCACCAAGTATTTATCGGTATATTCGCATTTCCATTCTGACGTACCAAATCCTCGATCTGTTTAGAGCCAACCGATAGTCAGCCGAACCTTAATACTAAGTCAAACCTGCCCTGTTTGCAAGGTCTTTCGGTGAAGAACCGGCGCCGGGTCGGGGCTTCGTACATACCTGTCCAGCGTTGTCGTGGTTCCCGCGTGAGACACTGGGCGTGAGGATACTGAGTACGACCGTGACCTTCTTTTCAACTTCCGGCGACCGGCCACAGGTACTGAGCCGGCATTCGAATTCTCAGGCAAGATAAATACCCTCCCGGCTGATCCGGGAGGGCAGGATTAGGTTCTTGACCACAACCAGGTCTGGACTAACAGCCACACGGTGCTGGACCGTCATTGAACATCCAGTCCACGAGGTAAACCAGATCAGCGATATCAACGGTGCCGGAGCAATCCACGTCGGCCGTTTCGAGCGGGAAGGGCGGTATGCCTTCTGAGAACATATAGTCGGTCAAGAAGACAAGGTCGGCTATGGTGATTCCTTCGATGCCGTCCATGTCTCCACGCTGGAGACACAACCGAGCAAGTCCGGCCACTGTTCGCGGTTGGTATTCAAGAATATCGCCGTCGAATTCAGGTAAGTGTGTCGAATAACCATCCACCAGAATCGGCGTGGTCTGGCCGAATTGGGCCGAGGCGTCAATCTGGAAGTAAAGCCTGAGGATCGGCCCGGCGCCGGGCGCCAGATCAGGCGCCGACCCGATCGACGATGCCTGCAGCCCGACCGTTGTTGTCTTGGTAGATGGACTAAGGTGAGTCAGACTCTGCTCCTCGAAGTAATCTGTGCGGCAACTATCGGTCGAGAAGTGATCATAAGTCAACACCAGATCGCCGCTGTATTCCACTGGTATAGTGATTTCGTTGATGGGTATACTATTGCGGCCATATATCACTACCTCAATCAGTTCACCCGGAAAGGCCGCGCCGGTATCGGCAATCATTGAATCAGCCAGGATCTTGATGTAGTTGGTCTTGATAGAGGCGCGGGTGTCCTCGCCCGCCTGCACCTGCAGGCTGACATCGAACATGCCGGGCTGATTATAGGTGTAGGCTGGAGACTGGATGGAGTCGGCGCCGCCATCACCGAAATCCCATGTCCAGGTGTCGACAGAGAGACCGGATGAAGCCGAAAAGTTGACTGCCAGCGGCGCCCAGCCGATAGTCGTGTCGGCTGTGAAGGAAACCCCGACGATCTGGTCACATGATCCCTGCAGGTTCGGCATCGGTCCGATCTCTTTGGCGTGCGGAGCCTGGGGCGTGGAGTAGTCCATCAGCAGATCGTGCATCTCGACATAATCGAGCGGCCGTCCATGAACTTCCTGATGGATGCCCTGCAGAACAGCGCAGGCTCCGACGATGATCGGCGAGGCGCTGGATGTCCCACCGAAGTGAGCCGTGTAGTAGTTGGTGGTGTCGCTGCCATAGAGGTCACCATATCCGAGGGTGTAGACGTTCGAGCCGAAACCGTGGACATCAACCCGCTCACCATAATTGGTGAACCACTCAGGCAGATGGCCTAAGTCACCTGCTCCTACCATGACGGCCCCGGAATACCTAAAGTCGGGGTCGAAGAGGTGGCCGTAAATCGTTGTGTCGTCGTAGTTCTCCTCGCCGTTACCAGCAGCCTCAACCACGATACGGACGTTGGCCGAGGCGGTCAGGATGGCGTCGAAATTGTCCTGCCAGTACTCCATGGCGACGTAGCCTTGCTGGCCGCTACCTCCGGCGTTGGGACCCGGAGCGTGTAGTTCGATCAGAATGATATCGCCGGCTACGGTGTTGGCGGTGGCGGTGATAATAGCGGCGGCTGTGGACATCGAGCCGATCGACACGGTACCGAGATCAACATTAAAGGCGATGCCGGTCATGCCGAAACTGTTGGAATCGGCCGCCACCTCACCCAGGACGGCGGTGCCGTGGTTTCACCAGCCGGGATCGGGTATTTTCGAGCCGGCGATGTGCCAGCTATCGGTTCCCCCGTGGAGATCCTCGTGCGACTCGACCCAGTTGCCCTCGATGTCGACGAACTTGACATTTTCACCCTTGCCGCCGGGGAAGTTCCAGCCGTAGTAGGCATCAATTCCGGTGGGGGCGGGTTGCAGGTACCACTGCGAGACCTCCCAGACCGGGGTGAGGCGCGTTTCAGTTTTGATATTGGCCAACTCCGGCTTGGGCGCAAAGTAGGCCGTTTCTACAATCTCTAATGAGTTAAGGGATCGTACCAACTCAAGTTTCTCATCCGGAGTAGCTTTCTCGGCTATCGACAAGCGGTAGTAGAGGCTGAGATCAGGCAACGTCTGACCGATCAGCCGGGAACCTTCCTCGCGCATCTGGTCAAGGCTGGCTTTGTCAGTCAAAAAGCGAGGCTGGCAGCCAGCCGACTTGTCATGAGAGAGAATAGCCTTGTTGAGTCGATCCCATTCTGCTGAACTCATCTGGAATCGTGTACCGTCGAATACCGGCTGCCCCATGCCTTCGCGCAGCTTGAAGATTATCTCGTTAGTGTTGTCGTGCTGCGGCAGGGTTTGGTAGACCGGCTTGATCGGCACAGCCCGCTTCAAATGAGGGGTCAAATCGCCGGATAGCGAGGTTCCCGGCAGCAAACAGATCACAGCCACCGTCATCAGAAGGTTCGAAATAGTTCTTTTGTTCATGTTGGATCCCAGGATTAGTTCAAGTTTCTGCGTCGTGCTTTACAATTGCATACAAGATAGCATAAATCTGATTTTTGGCAATCGCAAAGGTTGCGCCCAGGCAGCATGGTAGCGGTACAAAAAAGCCGGCCATATTGGCCGGCTTTTCATATTCACAAAGGTCTGGTTTCCTACGGACTCGGTTTCTCGAATGCGTCGGGAGCCACAGTGCCGTTGATGACGCACTCCGAGACATCCATTTGCATGATCTTCTGACCTGCCATTGTCACCACGGTTTTCATGGGAATTTGCACGCCGTTCGTCTCGGCAAAAGCGGACATCGCTTCCTCAAGCGTTCCTTCGCCGGCCATGGTCTCGCCCCAATACTTGCGACCGACCAACTGGTGGCTGGTTGCGTCCAGGGCCAGATGACAAATGGTCTCGCCGTCCGCGCCTACAATTGCTACCCAATCCACGGCTACGCCGTCGATTTCGCCATCACCGTCATACACGGCCTGGTAATAGGGGTTGTCGACGTGGCTGAAGATATTGATGATGTTGCGCGCCTTATCCTTGTCGTCCTTGGCTATGTCATCGGTGGAGAACTCCTCCAACTCATTGGTCATAGGGTTCGTTTTCCACCCGACATCACCGTTACGGACCTCAATGATATTGCGCCCCATCAGATTCATCTCGTTTCGGTGTTTGTCCGGGAGTACCTTCAGCGAAGTCACGCTGACCGGCATCTCCTGGGGACCCATGACCAGGGTCATGGTGCCTTTCCGCTCAATCGAAACGATCTTCTTGAGGTTTTCCAACCCGCCGGCCGCCGCCACTGCCTGATCCAGTAAACCGGCGCCGCGCTCAAGATTCTCCGGACTGATGACCAGTTCGCTCTCTTCTTCGGCGGGAGGAATAGTGATATCGATAGTATCGACCGGACCGAATCCGAGCGCTTCCAACGGCTCATCGAACTCGGCGCCATTACCAACCACCAGGATAATCATGGAGTCAGGATGCAGGTTACGCTGGGCGGCTGCCATGACCGCCTCGGGAGTCACTTTCTCGACGCCCTCTTTTTCCTTCTGGAGGAAGTCCGCCGGGAGGCCGTGGAAGTCGTAGTTCATCATCCGCGTGACCACTTCCCGCTTGGTGTCGAAGTTGAAGACGAACGAGTTGAGGTAGCCGTCCTTGCCCTTATGCATTTCGTCTTCGGTGGGAAGATCGGTCTGCATTGTTTTTATCTGCTTGATCATCTCCTTTGCCGCCTTGACCGTGGTCTCCGGCCCGGTTGAACCGACGGCAAAGAAATAGCCGGGGTAAGCGATGTTGGAAATGTAGCGACCGCCTACTGAGTAGGCCAATCCCATCTTCGTTCGAACAGCATCCATGAGACGGCTGCCGAAGCCGCCGCCGAGGATTGCGTTCATGACGATCTTATCGGCGTAATCATCGTCGGTGACCAAACCACCGAGGTGGCCGATGCGGATATAGGTTTGTTTGGCGTCCGGCTTATCGACATAGTAGACCTTGGTACGCCAGTCGTAGTCGACTTTCGGCACCGGTGGCACCGGTACATCACCCTGGGGCCAGTCGCCGAAGTACTTACTTACGGCCTCCAGCAGGGCGTCATGATCGTAATCGCCGATGATCGCCAGTTGGATATTCTGCGGAGCGACATAGTCCCTGTGAAACGCCACCAGATCGTCGCGGGTTATCGCCTTGATCGTGGCGTATTCGGGGTTGCGGAAGTAAGTGTTGCTGCCGTAAACCAGCTTGCGCCACTCTCTCAACGCCACTCCGCCCACATCGTCATTGCGGCGTGAAATCGCCGAACGCTGTTGCATCTTGGCCAGATCGATCTTGTCCTCGTCGAACACCGGTCGGCGCAGCACTTCGGCCAGAACCTCCAGAGCCAGATCCTGGTAGTCGCTGAGTACGTTGATCCCGGCATTGCCGGAAATGTCGCCGATACCGACCTCGACCGAAGCGCCGATACCTTCCAGCATCTCATCGATCTCATCGCCGGTCCATTTCTCGGTGCCGCCGGTGCGCATCACCATGCCGCAAACTGAGGCCAGACCGACCTTATCGAACGGGTCGAGATAGCTGCCGCAATTTATTCGCACACTGACGTTGAACAACGGCAGCGACTTGTCTTCCAGCAAGTACAGGCGCATGCCGTTGTCGAGTGTGATTTTCTCGACATCAGGTATTTCCAGCTTGTTCAGCTTCGGAAATTCGAGTTTGTCGACGTCCTGACTCCAGACTGACGATACCAGAAGCGCCAGCATGAAGGTGACGACCAACAACGGTAGTACATATTTTCTGTTCATTGTCTTCGCTCCCTGCTACCCTTCCACCGTGTTCAGTTTGGCGACGGTACGGTTTTCTTCAGTGAAGTACTCTCTGGCTACGCGCTGGATATCTTCCGGCGTGACGGCGTTGATCCGATCCAGTTGTTGAAACAGCTCGCGCCAACTGCCCCAGTCGTTTTCATAGGCGGCCAACTGCTGGGCCATGCCCATGTTACTCCTGAGGCCGTTGACAAAGCCGGCTTTGGCCCGAGCCTGAATTTTCTCGACTTCTTCGACCGGGATCAACTCATCCTTGAACCGCTTGATCTCAGCCAGGATCTGTTCCTCGCATTCTTCATTGGTATGCCCCGTGGCCGGCATGGCAAAGGCGATGCAAAGGCATGGATATTTGTTGCCGGGCCAACCCGCCCAGACGCCAACGTTGGAAGCGATCTTCTTTTCCTTGACAAGGTTCTTGTACAACAGCGAGGTCCGGCCCTGGCCGAGGTAATCGGAGATAGCCTCAAGGACCGGCCAATCCGGATGCGTTCCGCTGGGAATATGATAAGCTATGGCAAAGAGCGGCTGAGCCGGGTCGTGCAATGTTACCCGTTTCTCACCCTTCTGCGGGGGCTCGATAGTTGCGACTCGTTCCGGCTTGGGCCCCGATGGGATTCGACCCCAGTACTTCTTGGCCAGCTTGAACACTTCCTTCGGCTTGACGTCGCCGACAATAGCCACGATAAGGTTTGAAGGGATGTAGTACTTCTTAAAATACTCTTTCACCGCATCGCGGCTATAGTTCTTGATATCCGACATGTGACCGACGATCGAGATACCATAGGGATGTGCCGAAAACGCAGTCGATTGCATGGCATCGATAGTACGCATGATCGGGTTGTTGTCCAGCACCTGCAAACGCTCATTAACGATCACGTTGCGCTCACGGTACATCTCGCGAAGAACCGGGTTGAGAAAACGTTCCGACTCCATCGCCATCCATAGTTCAAGCTTGTTGGAGGGCAAACTTACAACGTATATCGTCTGATCTTTGCCGGTACCGGCGTTGATGCTGATTCCGCCTTCCTTTTCAAGGATGTGATTGAATTCGCTCGGTTTCACATACTCGTTGGCTGTTTCGATAGCATCGTCGAACGCCTGCTGAAGTTCCGCCAGTTGCGTCGAGTCGGCCCGCAATCCCTTCTTGCGTTCGGCGCGGAGCAGCGCCCAGATCGAGTCCTCAACTTTCATAGCTTTCAACTCCGCCTCGATATCGGTGGTGCCGAGCGTGGTAGTGCCCTTGAAAGCCATGTGTTCGAGCATGTGCGCCAGTCCCGTGTACTCCTTCGGGTCATCGACACCGCCCACATTGGCGAAAGTTATGAACGACGCCACGGGAGCGTCATGGCGCTCCATCACGATGATTTTCAGGCCGTTATCCAGCGTAGTTTCGGAAACCGATTTCTCCAGCGTGGAAAAATCGAAACCGAACAATGTCGGTGCTGCCAGCAGCACCAGACACGCTGTGACGATGGGCCAGAAAGAACTCCTTTTCATAGAATCCTCCGGGAATGAATTAATAAGTACTGCATCATCTTTCTTGCTGCCTGCGAATAAAGGTCAGCCCCCTCGGCTTGTCAAGTCCGGCGACTGAAAAGCCACGTGGCTCGATTTTGTCCGGGTTCGACTGGGGATAGACCATACCGGTATAGACGGAGGTTGGGGCGGGGATGTTTCAAAACAGGATTCTTGTGGGCGGCAGACGTCCCCGTCTGCCCCTTCTCATATCACAGAAGTGTCAGCCAGAGACGGCTGACACCACGAGGATGAGATTCGGTCGTTGTGTAGCAGGGGCGCGAAGCGCAAGAGGCACGGCTTGACCGTGTACCCGTGGTGGCCGAGTCTTCAGACTCAGCTACAAACACCCGCGTACTGTGGTCGGCGTACGTCATCGTGCGCCGACGTGGGTCCGGGTCGCGGTAGACGAGGACGTCCACCGCGCACGAGATCGTGCGCCGATGTGGGTCCGGGGTCGCGGTAGATGAAGACGTCCACCGCGCACGAGGTTCCGCATTGGGGGGCAGCCTTGCGTTGTTCCAATGGAAGCCACTTCCGGTTCTCCTTTCTTTGTCATACTGGCGGAGGCCAGTATCCAGTCTTAGAATCCGGAACTGGATGCCGGATCAAGTCCGGCATGACAAGTCGTTCCACTTTCTGGAAACACCAACCCCTTGATTCAATTTAGATCAGCAGAAATCCTCAACCATTCTTGGGGAATATCCTGATAGTATACAGTGTGTGTCAGGACATACTGTACACCGTGTGTTGCCCCAATGAACGCCACTTGTGGCCGGCGGAGACAAGCCCCGCCGCTACGCGACAGAAAACGCAACTTGTGAGACACCCTCGGGTCGCACGACACCACCCATCAAAGAGACCTTTTTCAACAAGCCCCAAGCTGTGGGGCGCCCGGCGCAAGTCCGCATTGATGCGCCTGCTAATCGAAAACAGCGTGAAGGAACCATCGTGAACTCAGCCGATCGAAAAAGAAAAGATACCGCCGGTTGTCGGTGGTGTGCAGTTCGTAGTAGAGACGATCAAAACCACCATGCCACCAGCCCCCGGAAAGCTCCCAGGGTCCGTACCGGCGGTCAATCTGCTGACGGTCACCACGATGATGTTCTATCGATACCGGTGTGCCGTTGACAGTGGTGATGTTGGTTTCTATCGGTGATGGAAAGAGTCGTAGCCCGGCGATGTTGTGATAACAGTATGCGACTGTTGCCGGATGAGAAAAGCGGTCCGAAAAGAGAGTACCGACCTCGTGCATGTTTGTGCCTTTGGTCCGTCGTCTGGTGTCGAGAGGGGCGAAGTGGAAATTCTGTTCCGGGAGCAGAGTCGGGATAAGGGTCACAGTATAAAGATTGCAGTTGTTTAAGGTGATGTTGTTGTCCATAAAACCAACTTGTTGGCGGTGGTGGTCGAAGTTGAGTTGCCGGAAAGGGAGCGGGGTGATTGTTTTGCGAGGGATGGTTACAATCAGGTCGGTAACGGCTGAAGGTAGTTTTACCTTCTCCAATTGGAAGCGTAGTTGCCGCGTGAGTTTCCTGATAGACAGGGTTGGTTTCTCAACTGACAGGGTTAGCTTCTCATCGGTATGGTTTTCAAGTGACAGCTTAAGCTTGACCCGACTGCAACCATAACCCTGTTGACCCAGACAGGCCAACAACGGTTGCAGAAGGTGTTCGACATGATGAATGATAGCGGCGGTGTTGTAGATTCGGTAGGTAAGATGCATCTCATTCGACAGATCCTCTTTCGGGTGAACACGCAGGAACTGTTGTGGGTCACGTCCGCGCGATAAGTGCGACAGGGTTGCTCCTTCGGCGCCGAAGCGTTGCGCTATTTCATTGGCGGGAAACTCGGCCAGACGTCCGATTGTTTTGAGGCCAAGATCGCGCAGGGTCTCAAGGGTGTCGGATGACAGAGCCAGACGTTCGATGTCAAGGCTTTCAATGAAGGCGCCGCCGGCGCCTTTGCTTACTATAGTGAACCGATTATCTTCCGATGTTTCCGCGGCGATTTTGGCGATAAACTTATTGTCGGCAACGCCCACTTTCACCGGGTAACCAAGCAACTCGACAAGCGCGACGACCTTTTTAGCGATGACGGTTTCGCTCTTGTGAAGGCGCATCAATCCGTTTACTTCCATAAAAATAATAGGCGCTTCGGGATTTTGTGTGGGTAAAACGTTCCAGATAGAGTATTCTATCTGACATGAGAGATAAAGATCTTTATGCCCGCATCCTCGGAATCGAGGAGCCCTGGTTTGTTCGAGAGGTGGATTTGCAGCTTCAGGCG
>JAUWIB010000043.1 GCA_030605565.1 bacterium | reverse complement strand
CGGCGCGAATCTCTCTGGTCATGATACTCCTCAGTCTGATACTACCAACAGACTAAAAACATAATCACCCTAAATCAACTACAGAGTTTTGAGACAGCCTCCAAGCTGTGGGGCACCGGCCCTTCACTCTCGTGGGCGGCAGACGTCCTCGTCTGCCCCTTCGTACGATGTAGTAGGTCAGGAGCCCTGTGCTCCTGATGCCTACAAGACTGATCTGCCACGGATGTCGAAACCCGCCTCCGGCGGTCCTTCGGACCAGGGGTTTCGACCTACAAGACTATGTGCTTCGCGCTACGCGCGCTGTACCTCACCCTGAGCGGAGGGCGGAGCAGGCAGATCAGTGAACGCCATGCTTCGACTCCGCTCAGCATGACGTTGACGGCAGGATCGCAGGGATCCTGCCCTACGAGACTTTGGAGCACCAAATCGCTGGAATGGCGTCCACTAAGAAAGACGAGGTGCACGGCGTGTCTCAGGTGCCATAGTTGTCAGCCGCCATGCGCATCAACTTTATCAAGACCTCCTGATTTTGGTTGATATCTTTGAGAGCCACCCTGATGCGATACATTCCCCAACGTTTGTCGTAGTCCATGACATCAAGATCCGAGTCATCTAACATTGTCTGGATTTCGTTCGACTCTTTGAGTTTCATTCCGAGCTGCAAGAATGCCTTTTTTGCCCTGAAAACCACGAAGTTTCTTGGTTGACCGTTCTTAGCCAGTCCAATATAGAACTTATTGTATTTGAGTGAGAGGCCCGATTCGAATGTATGTATCAAATTCAGTAGTTTGTCCGCCAGGGCTACAGTCTGCTCCGTACCTTTCTTGGTTACCCAATACTGTCTGTCGGTTGCCTCGTTTTCACCTTCGTCATCCAGAGGCCCAAGAGTAAGCTGATCCAATACTGTCGTGAAATCGAGCGCTACCTGATCTCCTATCTTGAGGGCTTTCATCTGTACGGCTATCAAAGGGATGAACCCGTTGAACAGGCCTATCACGTTCAAGAATCGACTGGTAATGTCCTCAGCCACGATAACAGCACAGTGGTCATACTGTGGATAACGTCTACGTTCTATGTCCCAGTACTCTATGGTGCGTATGATATGACTCTCGTCGGTACGACCAAGTTGGATTTCTACTTCATAACGCCTGGGTAATTCCGAATCCTGTAACAGCAGATCGATTCTCCCGGCTCGAGGTTGAATCCGTTCCCGGTCCTTGAGTACCAGATCGCCTAGTCCCAGGATCGCGGGATCCTCCGCAATAATGTCCTGAACCCACTTCTCGTTCAATTGAGGATGGCCTTTCATATCTATACGTTCGAGCTTAACTACTTGCATTGGTACCCTTCCAATTCGTGCTGAGCACCCCCAAGGCATTGAGCGTGTTCAGCAAGCTTCTTACATGAGCATCTTATGCGTCCAAAATACCTCGTAGTATCGATAATTGCAACCAGAAACCTTAGTGGCCACCCCCATTTCCCCTTGACTACAGGCTCCCAATGAGACACAATAGCATAGGTCGTCGAAGCCACAGAGGTTTCGGTCGATAAGGATATTGGCTTGGTAGAAGACGCGCGAAGCGCGAGAAACAGGCTTGCCTGTGGCTGAACTAAAACTGGATTCACCGCTGCAGTACGTCAAGGGTGTCGGCCCCCGGAAAGCCGAAGTCCTGGCTAACCACAACCTGCACACGGTGCGCGATCTGCTGTCGTATTTCCCACGGCAATATCTCGATCGCACCAATGTCGTACCCATCGCCAGGGTGCAGGTTGACCAGCCGGTGACGATCATCGGCATGGTCAAAGCCCACGGCATTCTGCACGGGCGGCGGCGGCGCTACGAGGTGATCCTGGAGGACGACAGCGGCGCCATATCGCTGATGTGGTTTGCGGGTGTCAAGTATTGGGAGCGCCTGTTCAAGAAAGGACAGATGTTCGCCGCGACCGGCACCGTTTCGTATTTCATGGGTTACCAGATGATCCATCCCGATCTGGAACGTCTCGATGACGATTCATCGCAGATGGTTCACGCCGGACGCATCATTCCGGTCTACCCGCAGACCGCAGAGTTGTCGAAAGCGGGCCTCGCCAGCAAGAGCCTGCGACGGATTACCTCGTTTGTTTTCGATCACCTGACAGAGCCGATTCCCGATCACCTGCCGTCCACTGTTCGCGGCCAATCGCAACTGGTGGACTTGCACACCGCGATTCAGAAGGTCCATTATCCCGATGATCGCGAGCAGTTGGAAACATGCCGACGCCGTTTGGCTTTCGATGAACTGCTGGGCTTTCTCTTTATGGTATTTCGCCGTAAGGCACAAAAGGAAAGAGCCGTTAAGGACCATCGCTACCAGCCACCCGGGGAGACGCTCACGAAGTTCAAGAATGAACTGCCGTTTGAGTTGACGACGGGACAGAAAAAAGTGATCCGGGAGATATTTATCGATCTTCAGTCGAAGCATCCCATGGCGCGCATGTTGCAAGGCGATGTCGGTTGCGGCAAGACTGTCGTGGCCATCGCGTCGACTCTGTATGTCGCCGAGAATGGGTTGCAGACAGCCTTTATGGCGCCGACCGAGATTCTGGCCGAGCAGCATTTCCGTACCTGGGGTCCGGCCCTTGAGAAGCTCGGTTTCCGATGCGCCCTGCTGACGTCGAGTCTGAAACCATCGGTCAAGAAAAAGGTGGCCAGCGAATGCGCCCAGGGAAGTATTCACGTTCTCTTTGGGACGCACGCTCTGATCTATGATTATGTCACCTTCGACAATCTTGGACTGGTGATTATCGATGAGCAGCATCGTTTCGGTGTCGAGCAACGAAGCAAGCTGCACGCCAAGGGTGACAACCCCGATCTGTTGATAATGACGGCGACACCCATCCCGCGCACTCTGGCGTTGACGATGTACGGCGATCTGGACATTTCGACAATCGATACGCTGCCACCGGGACGAAAAATAACGCGAACCGTCTGGCGTACCCACGACGCTCGCGACAAGGTGTACAAGTTTGTCGTCGATGAGATCGGCAAGGGCGGACAGGCATATATTATCTATCCGTTGGTTGAGAAGTCGGATCAGATGGAACTCGAAAACGTCGAGGACGCCTACCAGGAACTGTCTTCGTCCGTTTTTCGTGATCTGAGCGTGGGCATGGTTCACGGGCGAGTTAAGCCGCAGGAACGGGACGAGACTCTTCTGCGTTTTCGGTCCGGCGAGTTGGATGTTCTGCTGGCCACTACTGTGATTGAGGTCGGTATCGACAATCCTAACGCCACCGTGATGGTGATCGAACATGCTGAACGATTCGGTTTGGCCCAGTTGCATCAGTTGCGCGGAAGAATCGGCCGTTCCGACAAACAGGCGACGCTGGTGGCGCTGGCCCATCCACCGCTGTCGGAGATAGCACAGAAGCGGTTGCAGTACTTCACCGGTACGTCCGATGGTTTCGCTATTGCCGAAGCCGATCTGGAACTGCGCGGACCGGGCGAGATGTTCGGGTTCAAGCAGTCCGGCCTGCCTGAACTCCGGATAGCTCGGCTGTCGGCCGATCGCGATCTCATCGAAACAGCACGAAATCTTCTGTCAACGCTGTTCGCTAAAGAGACCGAACTTGACAGCGAGCACGTCAAGCTGTATTCATTTCTGGAGAATTCGGCATTTGGTCGAAAGACGGAGCTTGGCGGTGGCTAATACATGGCGGCTGTGAAGCGACCCGATTTCAACAGCGAGGTATACTCATGAATCAGACCGATGTAACATTGGATCCACTTTTCTTCCAGTTGGTGGTGTCCCTGCAAGGGGGGGCCATGCACCAGATGGGCAAAATCGCGTCCCCCTTGACCGGCAAGGTGGAGCGTGATCTTGATATGGCCAAGAGTTCCATAGACCTGTTGGGCATGCTCAAGAACAAGACCGAGGGCAACCTCACCGACGAGGAGAAGAAGCTGCTCGATCACATCCTCTACGAACTGCGCATGAACTACGTCGATGAACTCAAGAAAGGGGATGCCGAGCCAAGCGAAAAGGAGGCCGAAGATAGCGCCTCATCCAGCGATCAACCAGCCCCGCAGGAGGCGTCCCCTCAGGCAGATGATCCAAACCAGGGTAAGTCTGATTGAGCTTCGGTCCGAATATCGAACGCCGACACAGAACTGATCAGATGGACAGAGGCAGCGTCCGGAGTCTGTGCTGGAGGGGTTTTGGCTTGTCTTGAGATCGCATTTCGGTATATTGAAGGGTGATCGAAATGGAGTCCAAGCCAGAGTCTGATGCACAGATTCGTTCGGAAGCGTTGCGCTCAAAGTTGGGAGAACGTCTGGAACTGAATAAGTCATTGGCGCCGTTTACAACTTTCAAGACGGGCGGAGCGGCCGGCTACTTCCTCGATGCAAACAGTGTCGACGACGTGGCCAAAGCAGTCCGTGCCGCCAATGAGATTGGCCTTGAGTTTTTCGTGATTGGCGGCGGTTCGAATCTGTTGGTATCGGATACAGGTTACGCCGGCCTGATTATCAGAATCCGGACACGCGGTCTGAGTCTGGAGAACGAAACTGAAATCGTCTGCGGGGCCGGGGAGGAGTTGATGGCGCTGGTGACTTTTGCAGCCGATAATTCGCTGTCAGGGCTGGAGTTCGCTGCCGGTATCGGGGGCACGGTTGGCGGCGCCGTCTACGGCAACGCCGGCGCGTATGGTGGTGAGATAGGACGGCGACTGAGTCGGGCGGTTCTGATCGGCCGGGACGGACAACTTAAGACGGTTAAGCCCGAGTATTTCCGGTTCGGGTATCGTGATTCGTACTTGAAAAGCACCCGCGAAATCCTCGTCGAAGCTCGTTTCCAACTCGAAAAAGGCGATTCGCGGTTGATCCGTGATAAGATTAACGGCATATTGAAGGAACGTGAGGCCAAATTCCCTCGCTCGGCTAAGTGTGCCGGATGTTTCTTCAAGAATATCGAAGACTCCAGCCAGAAGCATGGCAAGCTCCCGGCCGGTCGTTTGTTGGAGGAAATTGGGGCTAAACAGATATCGGTCGGCGATGCCCGGGTGAGTGAGCACCACGCCAACGTCATCGTCAACGCCGGCAGCGCATCCTCAAAGGATATCAGGCGGTTGGCCGATAAATTAAAAGAGAAAGTGTTCGAGCAATTTGGTATAATGTTGCAGGAAGAAGTTATTCAGATCGGCGAGTTCTAAACTCAAAGGAGACCTATCGGACTATTTCTAACGGATTGAATTGAACGCTGTTACTCCTGCCGAGAGTGAAAAAAACAGTTCGGAAATACGTCATTTGGTCTCTGGTCACGACGATCATCGTCGTGGTTTTGGTGTGCCCGGCGATGTCGGCCGGCCGTTTCGTCGCCCAACTTTACAGCCCACCAAGCCAGGTCTCTTCATACAGCGAAACGAATTACGATTTCTCGGCGGCCCTTTCCCCTCTGACTTTCCCTCTGATCTCTCAGAGAATGAAACACCAGGCCAAGGTGATCAGGTCGAGTGCCGAGACCTCATCACTGACATTCAATACCGAGTTCTACAAACGCCGCGGCCAGAGTCAGTCGCTGGTTCCGGTGTCCGCCGATGCGGGAGAGTACCTGACTTTCCGTATCGCCAAAGGAACCAAAGAGAAATTTCATGAGCTGACATCCAAGGCTATCTCCGACCCCGAGCGGAAGAAAGGCGAAGGAGGACTGGGCATCAGGGTTGCACTACCCAAGCGCCTTGATCGCGTCTTCGGCGAAGGGGGCGCCGGTTTGAAAGTGTCTGGTTTTCGCAAGATCACGTTCTCGGGACGTTCCAACTGGACCGACGCATCCAACTCCGATACCTACCGACAGAGCAAGTTCCCCTCGCTGAACATGGAGCAGATATCGCAGTTCGATATTACCGGCACTATCGGATCCAAGATAACGGTCAAAGTGTCGCAGAACAGCCGGACCGAAATCCCGCTGTCCAACCGTATCCAGATTCGTTACAAGGGTGACGAAGACGATATCCTTAAGACTATTGAGGCCGGCAACACCACCCTCAACCTCCCTCCCACCGCCCTGGTCGGTTACTCCGCCCAGGTAAAGGGTCTGTTCGGTATCAAAATGGCGGCGCAACTGGGCAGTCTCAAGATGACGGTGATTGCATCACAGGAGAAGGGGTCGGCCGATCAACTCACTTTTACCGCCGGTGGTGAGGAAAACGCAACTGTTATCCGCGATTACGAATTCGCACCGGGCCGCATATTTGATCTGTTTTACGCAGAGGAGTTCGCCCCGAAAGACTCAGTAATTGATCTGATCATCTACGAAACAGAGAGAAGTAGTCAGGACGTCTCCGAGGCAGAGTTAGCCATTATGATGGTTGATCCGAGAGACACTCTAATAGGCAGAAGCGAACGGATCAGCGGAATTGACGTCAAGCAGGTGGACAGGTCCGCCTACCAATGGTACAACGATAGTGAACGCAATCTGCACTATGTCGTTTTCAACTCGGAAAAGGGACGCTACAAGGCTCTCGGCGCGTGGTTAAAAGTCAAGCGCTTCGAACAACAGGATACGATCCTTATCGGTGATCTCAGCCGGACAGTGTTCGGAGACTCTTTGGCTCTGCGGCTTCTTCGTCACAACAATCCGGACTCATCTCACAATTCCTGGCACTTGATGTGGCGCAACTGCTACAGTGTAACTCGCGGAGTGGAACTTGAAGATCTTAACCTCAAGGTGCTCAAGGGGCGTGTCGGCAGCGAACTCACTACCAACGTGTTTGACTACCAGGAAGTCGGTGGACTGACCCAGAGCTATCTGGAGATCCTCGGGCTGGACCAGTACAACTCGGCCGATCAGAGATTCCCTGATGGTCGGGTCGATGACCGATTAGAGATTTACCGACCGGACTGGGGTCTGATTATCTTCCCGGAGCGGGAGCCGTTCGCCTCCACCAGAACGTTCATGGATTCGAGTGGTAACGAAACCATGGCCCTGATGGATTCCGTGCCGGGCATATACCGATTCACAGGTAGCCCGCAACAGGATGCCAGCCTTTATTTCCTGCGTATTTCAACCAAGACTCGTGGCTCAATCATCCGTCTGAACCGCGCCAACATCATTGAAGGCTCGGAGCGAGTCACCGTCAACGGCAAGGCGCTCAAGAAGGGTTCCGACTACACTATTGATTATAATTTCGGCCAGATCAACCTTATCTCCGAAGAGGCTCTCGACCCGAACTCAGAGTTAGCAGTCGATTTTGAATACGCGCCGTTTCTGGCTATCCAGAAAAAGACCCTGTTGGGTCTGCGGACCGAATACGAATACAGCAAAAATCTCAAATTCGGCGCCACCGTCCTGTACAAATCCGACAAAGCCCAGGACCGCAAGCCGAGGGTGGGCCAGGAAACAGCCAAGAGCCTGGTGTACGACCTTGACGGTAGCCTGACATTCCGACCTAATTTCCTTACCAAGTTAGTCGACGCTTTGCCCCTTGTGGAAACGGAAGCGCCTTCGAATTTCAGCATTTCGGGTGAGATCGCTCAGTCGCACCCCAATCCCAACGTTGAGGGGGTTGCTTATGTGGATGATTTCGAGTCGGCCCTCGATCATCTGTCACTACGCACCAACCGCACAGCCTGGAAAAGGTCGTCCAAACCGTTTACGCTCGGCGACGACTACGTTCGGGGCCAGTTGCTCTGGCACACTCCGCGCGACCTGGTCAGGGTGGATGACGTTTGGGACCGCGAGGCCGCTCAGGGCCAGGGAACGATAAGAACTTTTCGCATGATCTTTCGCCCACGGCATTTTGAGACTGATACCACAGTCGTCGCCGAACAATTGGTGATCGATACCACGGCCAACGACCGTAAATCCTGGGCCGGAATCATGCGCTACCTGCCCGGGGGCGTCGATCCCAAGCGGGCGCAGTTACTTGAAGTTCGAGCTCGTGCCAAAAGCGGCAAGTTGCACTTTGACTTCGGAAAAATCAATGAAGACGTCAACGGCGACAAAAGCGCCAATTCCGAGGATGGGATTGCCACCGACGGGGCGCGGAACGGCATGGTCGACGATGAAGAAGATGTTGGGCTGGATGGGAAGGCCGACCATGAAGAGTCCGAGTACTGGGATTACATTCAGGACATCACGGCTGATCCGGCGGGTGACAACTGGTACTTCCTCGACGACGGCATATGTCCTCTGCCGACCGGGCAGTGTAGTAATATCGACTGGGATGACGAGTCGATTCGGTACGAATGGCTAAACGGCACCGAGGGTAACATCAACGATCCTTCCGTCCAGGGCAGGCCGGACGAGGAAGCCCTTTCGTCGTTCGGATTCAACCAGTTAGATTCCTACTTCTCCTATGTGATCGATTTCGAGGCGGATTCGTTTCGGGTAGATTCATCGGACTGGCCGCGAGATGTCGGAGTCGAAAGACGATGGTGGACTTACCGAATCCCTATTCGAGACTCCACCGCTTTGGCTGAAATCGTGGATGACGGCGGGGCGCCGGACTGGAATCAGATAAGCCACATTCGCGTCTGGTTTGAAGACGATTCTGTCGACGACGACAAGTGGGATACGGTGGAGGTCGCGGCCTGGTACTTTGTCCAGTCCACCTGGCAGGACTCGGTCGTTACACCCGAGGCGATGCCGCAAACGAGGTTTGTGGTGGCGGCGGTGAGTGAGGAGGACGGCACTTTCGACCCACCGACGGGCGTTGAAGCCTACGAGGATCGTACTACCGGAGTAACCGAGGCTCAGCGCGGTTTGTTGCTGCAGTTCGAAAGTCTGAACAATGTCGACACCTGTCTGGCCATCAAAGAACTCATTGCCGTTGACAATTACTCCGGCTACCGCAACATGGAGATGTATGTCTATGGTGGTGCGGGGATCGATGAGCCGCCGGTAGGACAGGATCCGAAAATTCGGTTCTTCTTCCGTATCGGTGTTGACGGTGAGAATTACTACGAGTACCGAACTTTCCTGTACCCCGGCTGGGATAAGCGCAACTTCGTCAAGATTGATTTCAATGAGATCACCGGCTTCAAGGATTCGCTGATGCGGGCGGCGCCCAAAGGTCAGCAGAACCTGATCGATGACAGCACTTCCACCTACCGGGTAAAGGGACGACCCAACCTCAACGAAATACGCTACTTCGTAGCCGGCCTCGTAAACACGTCCACCGATACGCTTGAGCGTCTGGATGGGTACGTCTGGTTGGATGAATTGCGCGTGACCGATGTCCGAAAAGACGTCGGCACGGCCGGGCGACTGGCCATCAATGGATCCCTGGCCGACCTGGTCACCTATAGTTTCGGTTTCGACTCTCGCGATCCGTACTTCCGCGGGATCTCTTCGGCCACCCGCGGCGGTGGCAGTGGCAATCTTGGCAGCGGCTCGTCATCGATGTCATACCGGTACAATTTGTCGCTGCAGTTCCATAAGTTGCTGCCGCCATCATGGGGCGCCAGGATCCCCATCACCTACTCGTACACCAAGAGTACTACGACGCCTCTGCTGCGCACCTCCTCGGATATCGTGCTGCCCGAAAAAGTGCGAGAACTGGAGCAGAGTGTTCGGGAAACCCGCAGCGTGACCATCTCCGAATCGTTCAAGTACAAGGGGAAGAACATCCTGTTCGATGTTCTGCTGAACCGGTTCAACAGCGGCCTTACATACGGTCGGACACTATCGCGTTCCGTACCGACTCCGTACAGCCTCAATGAGAACCTCAAGGTTACGTCCAATTTCGACCTGGCCATCAAGGGTATCCCACGACCGCCGATACTTTTCTGGACCAAACCGATCCCGATCGTCCGACGGGTGTCCGGCGCCACGCTTGGACTCTACCCGGACAGTTGGAAATTGTCCGGTAGCTTCAGCCGCAACATCAGCGTGTCGGATGACCCCAACTTCAATCGCCGCCACACTTACAAACGTGATTTCAATGGTCGAATGGATCTTGGCTATAAACTGTTCGACAACCTGTCGACCTCATTCAAATTATCGACCAGGCGGGATCTGTCTGATGCCAATCTTGTTAACCTGTCTTTCAGCGATTTCCGCCTCGGTCTGGAGACGAATTTTTCACAGTCTTTCACCGGCAGCTATGACCCCAAGCTGTTGAGTTTTTTCGGCACAGCGTTTTCGTACCAGTCCTCCTACAGTGATAGTTGGGACCGGTCCTCTGAATCTCGGCACTCCAAGATGTCCCGCTCCTGGAATGTGAAAGGCCGTTTCGATCACATGGCCTTGCTCGGCGGTAAATCGTCAGGCGGTGAACGCCGCTTCAGTGGGCGTCGCAGGAATGTGCGAGCAGGCGGTGAGGAGAAAAAGGATGACGGCCGACCTTTCTACGACCCACCGTTGGCCGTGCTGCGTTTCCTGACGGGATGGATGAAGCCGCCCAGTTACAGTTATGGACAGTCATACAACTCCGCTGTTCCCGGTTTGCTTCAGCGGCCTTTTTGGCGGTATCGTTTTGGCCTTGAGCGCACTACCGATGTACCGACCACCACCCAAAGCCGACCACCTGTAGCCGGTGAAGGCATCAAGTACGACGCCTCCAGTGGTTTCAGCTTCCTGGGCGGAATAAGTTGCGATGTGAAATTCAGGCGGTCGATAACACGCGACGTTATCAAGCAGGGTTCGCGACACGAGTCTATCTCTACCTCCTGGCCCGATCTGTCCATTAGAATCCAGAAATTTACGACTTTGCCGCTTCTGAAGCCGATCGTCAACCGAATAATAGATGTCTTTGCCCCCCGTACCGGCTATTCGCGGTCAACCAAGGAAACGGTCGATCTGGATGGAGGTTTCTCCACTCAGAAAAGCGTCTCGATCAGGTACAGCCCGCTCCTGGCTATCAGCTTCAAACTGTTCAAAGCTCTCAGTCTCTCCGGTACAGCCACCAGATCGAAAGATGAAAGCGAGAAGTTCAATCCTTCGGACGGCAGCCCGCAGTCCTGCACCAGAAGCTCGCAGCAATCGCTGGCCTTTGACACCAAATACTCATTCAGTGCTCCGGGAGGCATCGGTATCCCGATCTTTGGGAAGCTGAAGTTTCGCTCCAATGTCTCAATCACGCTCGGTGTCAAGAAGAACGCCAGTAAAACGGAAACCTCCAGCCGCGGCAAACCGTATGTGGCCTCTGCCGACAAATCCGACTTCACCTGGAATGCTGTGCTGACTTACTCCTTCAGTCGGCAGATCAAGGGCGGCCTGTCCACCCGCTGGCAGGATTCCAACGACAACTACCGCAATCGGCGCAGCCATCTGCGTGAAATCTCGATCTGGACAGAGATCCGCTTCTAACGGCTTTTCCGTTGACATGCCTGACTGTTTCAATGACATTGACTAAATGTACCGCCTCAACCAACTCTGCCTCGCGGCATTGCTATTTGCCGCCCTGGGACTGTCATGCAGCCAGGATTCATCGGTCCCACCGACCTTCGACGGTCCTCGCGCCTTCAGCTATCTCGAGCGACAAGTAGCGTTCGGTCCGCGTGTTCCCGGCAGCGAGGCCTGGACGAATTGCCGGGCCTGGTACACCTCGTTTTTTGACAGTCTCGGCCTGAAGGTCGACTCCCAGGTATTCGACTTTGTCGATCCATATTCTGGCGCGACTTTGCCTCTGGTGAACTTGATGGTATCAGTTGCCGGACGAAGCACCGATCAGCCGGGCATTTTGCTGGCGGCCCACTGGGATTGTCGTCCCCGCTGCGAACTCGCCAGCGACCCTTCGCTTGCTGCGAAGCCGCTTGACGGCGCCAATGACGGCGCATCGGGTGTCGCGGTTCTCATGGAACTCGCGGTGTTACTGGCCGAGCAGCCACCTCCCCTGGGCGTGCAGTTAGTATTGTTCGACGGCGAGGATTGGGGTGAGCCGGGCGATCTGGAGTATTACATGCTCGGGTCGCGTGAGTTCGCCCGTCGAAGTGTCCGCGGCAAATATCGCTTCGCTATCGTGCTGGACATGATAGGTGACAAGGATCAGCAGATATATCGTGAGGGCTACTCCCAGCAGTATAATCCATCGCTCAACGACATGGTTTTTGCCGCCGCGTCCAGGCTGGGCCTCACCACCTTTCACGATTCGGTCAAGTACTACATACATGATGATCATCTTTCACTCAACAGCGGAGGTCTGCCTGCGATTGACTTGATCGACTTCGATTACCCTCACTGGCACACCGAGAGAGATACCCCTGACAAGTGTTCGCCGGAGGCGCTTGAGAACGTTGGCACACTAATGGTTCATCTTATCTATGATCCGTCGCTATGGCCGAAAAACTGATTCTCAAACCGCGTGATTTTCCCGCTGTCGAGGAGTTGCTTCAGCGCCCGTCGCTGGCCGCAACCATCGCAACAGTGCCGCGACCGTATGCGGTGACGGTTGTCAAACGAATCATCGCCGATAATAAAGCCCGTCTTAAAAGCAAGAAGGCTCGCATCACCGAAGCCGATCTTGAACGAGAGATCACGACAACGATTATGGCCTCCAAAAGACGCGAGATGACCCGCGTGATCAATGCCACCGGCGTAGTTGTGCACACCAATCTGGGCCGGGCGCCGCTGTCGCCGGAGTTGTTCGATGAGATCAAACAGGTCGTCACCAACTACGGCAACGTCGAATACGATCTGAGCGGCGGCAAGCGGGGAGGTCGCGGGGCGGCCTGCGAGGAATATCTTTCGTTGCTGGCCGGCTCGGAGAGCAGCACCGTCGTCAACAACAATGCGGCCGCGCTCTTGTTGATTTTGAATAGTCTGGCCAATCGCAAGGAAGTCCTGATATCCCGCGGCGAGTTGGTGCAGATCGGCGGTGGTTTTCGGATTCCGGATATCATGAAGAAATCAGGCGCACGCCTTCGTGAAGTCGGCACTACCAACATCACCACGCTGTCCGACTACGAGGACAACCTTTCCCCACGCACCGGGCTGATTCTGAAAGTTCACAAGAGCAACTTCATGCAAGCCGGGTTTACCGATGAGGTTGACATTGGACCCTTGGTTGAGTTGGGTCGCCGACATCAGGTCCCGGTCGTGAACGACCTTGGCAGTGGCGTGTTCATCGCCACCAGAAAGATCCTTGGGCAGACCGAGCCGACAGTACAGCAATCAGTTAAAAGCGGCGCCGACCTGACTTGTTTCTCCGGTGACAAGATGCTTGGCGGCGTGCAGGCGGGTCTGATTGTCGGCAGCGACATCCTGGTCAGGAAGCTGAAGCGCAACCCGCTCTTTCGCACCATGCGATTGGACAAAATCATGTTCGCGTTCCTGGAGCGCCTGCTGTCGACCTATCTCGACGGTGACCAGTTCGATAAGGTCAGCCTCTGGCTGCTTCTTTCCATTCCGGAATCGGAACTATACAAACGTGGTCGCTGGATTCTCGAGGAACTCGACCAGCCGGACGGACTGACGGTCACTGCGACCCGGGCGTACGTCGGGGGAGGCGCGCTGCCGGAAACTCACCTGCCTTCCATCGGCATCGTCTTCGACCGCAAGTATCGCCCGACTGTGATGATGCGCACTTTTCGCGAGATGGACCCACCGGTGATCGGTCGCATCGAGAATGAACAGTATATCCTCGATCTCAAGGCGGTCGCCGAGAATGAGTTGGGACCGCTGCGCGATGCAATTCGCCGGGCGCTGAAGTGAGGCGAATTCAACCATGTTAGTAATCGGAACGGCTGGGCATATCGACCACGGCAAATCGGCCATCGTCAAGCGCCTGACCGGGACCGATCCCGACCGCCTGCCCGAGGAGAAATTGCGCGGCATGACCATAGATCTCGGTTTTGCCTTTCGCGGTGATGTTGAAGGTGCTATCGCGTTCGTGGATGTTCCCGGCCATGAACGATTCGTCAAGAACATGATCGCCGGCGTGGGCGGAATCGACGCTGTGATGTTAGTGATTGGTGCCGACGACGGCTGGATGCCGCAGAGTCAGGAACATTTCCAGATCGTTCGCCTCCTGGGTATCAATCACGGCCTTATTGTCATCAACAAAACCGATCTGGCCGAACAAGACTGGCTGGAGTTGCTGACCGAGGATATTCGCGAGAAGGTTGCCGGGACTTTCCTGGCTGAGGCTCCGATTTTTCATGTCTCGGCGCAGACCGGCGATGGCTTCGAGGAGTTGGAGCGCTATCTCGATACCCTTCCCACCCGGATTTCGGCGCAGCGCGACATCGGCAAGGCGCGCTTGTACATCGATCGGTCGTTTGTGCTCACCGGGATCGGTGGCGTGGTGACCGGCACCTTGCGCGGCGGAGCATTGTCGGTCGGGCAGACGGTCTCCGTGTGGCCTTCCGGCACCTCCGGCAAAGTGCGCTCGTTGCGCGCCAACAATCGCGAAGTTACCAGGGCGGAACCGGGACACCGCACGGCCTTAACCCTGACCGGTGTCGACAAGGAGAATCTGGTGCGCGGCGGCGTCATTACCGACCGACGGGACCAGACATATTTTGAAGATCGTCCGGTGCTGGCGCTGTCGATGGAGTTGCTGCCCGAGGCTCCGGTTTCCCTGAGCGACCGACGACGCATCCTGTTCATCACCGGCACCAGCGAGGTCGAAGGCGAGATCAGGATGTATGATCAAAAAATTGTCAAGCCGTCGCAATCTTCGATCATCTTTTTCCGACCCGACCAACCGGTCTATACTCTGACCGGCGATCATTATATCGCCCGGCTGCCCACGCCGATGGTTACCCTTGGCGGCGGACGCGTCCTTGACCACCTGCCTCGCTTTCCCTACCGTCGCGAAGCACACCGTTACGAGTACCTTAAGTCAAGGATAACCGGATCTGACATCGATCTGGTACTCAGCGAGTTGTCGTGTGCGATCATGATACCATCAAGTACGCTCCTGGAACACTCTACGCTGTCACATAGCCAGGTATCCTCGGCTGTCAAACAACTGATAAAAGACGGCCTCGTTGATCGATTCAACGACAAACTGTTTCACCAAACACACCTCGAGGGCATAACATCCGCCTTCGAGGAACAGGCCTCGGTTTATCTCAAGAGCAAGCCGCATCTGAAAGGATTGACTCGCGAGCAGGTAGGACAGTTTTCTTCGACGAACACAGAAGCGGTCACTGATCTGCTGGACTGGTTGATTCACAGCGGCAAGTTGGTAAAGCTGGGCGATCGCTACAACCTGGTCGGGCGCGGTATGAGTCTGAAGGGTGGCATCAAGGTTGCTCACGACAAGATAATCACCCAACTGAAAGAACAACCGCATACGCCGCCACGCCTGGCTTCTTTGGCACAGGGCGGCAAAGATCATCGCGATGCTATCAAGTTTATCATCGAGTCGGGTGAGGGGTACAAATGCGGCTCGGAGTTTCTGTTTTTCACGGCTGCCTGGGAGGAGATCGTCACGTTCATCAAAGAGCAACTCAACGCCACCGGCAAACTGGCCGTGAGTGATCTCAAGGATCGATTCGGCGTCTCGCGCAAATTTGCTATCCCTATTCTTGAGGAAACCGATCGGTTGAGGCTGACCACCCGCGACGGCGACGTTCGCATCAAAGGAGATCGTTATGACAGCTAAGAGGTTGATCTACAACGCCCGCATCCTGACCCAGGCGGACGGATTAGTGGTTGATTCCATGGCCCTGAACAAGGGCCACATTGTCGCCGTTGGACGAAGTCTGGAACACGATCCGGACTTCAGGAGCTATCGAAAGATCGACCTCAAGGGACTGACCGTGACGCCCGGATTCGTTGACGCGCATACTCATTTCTATTACATGGCGCTTGCCTACGGTCGGGTTTCGCTACTGGGATTGGATTCGATCGAGGCTTGTCTGGAGACTATCCGCAAGTTCGCCGCTAAACTCAAGAAGCACGAGTGGGTGGTCGGCGAAGGGTTCGAGTTGGACCGATTCAAGCGGCGCGTTGAACCAAACCGCCTGATGCTCGACAACGTTACGGGTGGTCGTCCGGCCTTTTTCTTTTCCAAGGATCAGCACACGGCATGGGTCAACAGCCGCGCGTTGAAGCTGGCGGGGATTACGCGCAAGACTCGTCAGCCGGTAGGCGGCGAGATCGTTCGTGATGCAGCAGGTGAGCCGACCGGCATTCTCCTCGAAGGAACGGCCTATCTACCGGTTCACGATCTGATTGGATCACCGACGGCGGACCAGACAGATCGATTCTACCGCCGCGCACTTAAGATCGCATACCAGCGCGGCGTGACCGGTGTTCATTCGTTCGACGGACCCGAGGCGCTGGCCTTCTTTACGGAAAAGGCCGAAAAGGGTCGCCTCGGGCTGCGGATCAATCATTACCCCGGAGCGCAGATGCTTCCCAAAATGCATCGAGTGGGAGTGCGCTATGGAGCCGGTGATGAGTTTCTGCGCATTGCGGGCGTCAAGATTTTCGCCGATGGTTCTCTGGGCAGTCAAACTGCGCTTTGTTTCAACAAGTATCCGGGTGGCGACAATCGCGGAATTGAGACCACGTCGCCCTCGGAGTTGCGGCGCTTGATCAAATCGGCCACTCGGTTGGGCCTGCCTTGCGCTGTCCATGCCATCGGCGACCGTGCTGTTGCCAATGTGATTGACGCTTTCGAGTCATCACCGCCTCTGAAAACGGGTGGTCACCATCGTATCGAACACCTGCAGATGATCCGACGCAAAGATATACCACGGCTGAAGCGGTTTGGGATTGTGGCCTCAATGCAGCCCTCACACTGTCCGGCCGACATCGATCTGGTACGGAAGTATTGGGGAACCAGGGGTCGCAACGCTTACGTTTTCAAGACCCTCATCGACCGTGGAATAAACCTGGCCTTCGGTTCCGATGCACCCATTGAGCCGTTGAATCCCCTGGCTGGCATGGCGGCCGCCGTTCTGCGGTCACGACCGGGGCGACGGGACCTCTTCTATCCGGAGCAACGTATCACAGCGGCTCAGGCGCTGAATCGATTTACCGTCGGACCGGCCTTCGCAACGGGACAGGAACATTGCGGGGGCTACATCCTACCGGGATATCCGGCCGATTTGGTGGTGCTCTCTGATGACGTGACACGGGTTGCGGCCTCGGCTATCGCCCGGATCGAAGTGTTGGCCACGATAATCGACGGCAGGGTCAAGCACTGTGTCGGCGGATTGGATATCTGATCGCACCCGTCGCTACGACTTGTCATGGTGGACTTGATCCGGCATCCAGTGGCAAGGCGACAAGTCGCTTCCTCTTTTCCCGTGGCAACGGGGCTTGTTTGGGCCGGCGATGGCCGGGAGCTATCGCTGATTTCCCTGTTGAACAAAACGGTCGGTTCATACGTTTAGCATTGTGCGGGAACCTGTTGGGACGGAAGGTGGATTATGCCGTTATTCAAGCATGGTGCTTCCTGGGCGGTGCTGATGCTGTTAGTCGCCATGTTGTCGGGATGTACTCCCGGGCCGGTAGATCCTATACAGCAGTACGGTGACATTTCCGGGTACATCAGGACCAGTGGCTCCCACAAGGCGATACCGGGAGCGACTGTAGTCTGCTCCGGACAAACCTATAATGTCTCCCGATCCGGTATTTATATATTCAAGGAGATTCCTGAGGGGTACCACATGCTGACGGTGGAAAAGAGCGGGTTTCACGAGTATACCTCTCTGATCCATGTTCTTGACAACACTGTTCATAACGTCTATATGACCAAGCTGGTCGAATACCGCGACATTTCCGGACACGTCTACCTTGACAACAGCAGCATACCGGTCCCCGACGCGGCAGTAGTGTGCGGCAGTGTCTATGATACAACCGCCACCGACGGCAGTTTTCACCTTCCGAATGTTCTGGTCGATACTCACGGGTTCTTTGTTTTCAAGAATCACTATGTTTCCCATGAATCGCGCATCACGCTTGAGAGTGACACGACCATCGACGTTTTTATTGCCAGCGCTCCCATGAGCGGGGTCGTGACCCATCGAATGGACGGCGCGGTAGTTGATGTGCGCATAGAAGTTGCGGAAGCAGTAACGTATTCTTCCGGCGACGGATCTTATCGGCTCCCGGCAGCGCCGCAAGGGACGCACACGGTAGTGATTACCCATCCCGATTACGATTCGCTGACACGTCAGTTTACGGTCGTAGCCACAGGGAACCGGCTCGACCCGATTCTGACCCGACTGGTAAATGACACGCTGCCGGTGGTTGAGGATGCATCGATCTGCGATTCCGATCTGGACGGCTGCCTTGATTGCCCGGCCTGGGGAAATGCCGACGATAATTTCGGCGATTCTGAACTGTTGAAGTTGGAATACTTCCTCCGATCCGAAATCGGTCCACCTCGAGTCACCTATGACGCCAGAACCCGATTTCTGATAGGTTTGCCACCTCTGCCGGAAAACGCCGGCTATGAGAATATGTCAGGCGTAAAGCTGGTTCTTTATCCCGCCTGCGAACAGACGCGCACGGAGTACGTAACAGTCAGGATGGTTAGGCAAGACGGTCCTGACTGGACGGAGAACAGCGTAACCTGGTCCGACGGACCGGAGTATTCCGCCTTGCCGTATGCAGCGACACTGATCCAACCCGGCCAACAACTGGAAGTCGAAGTAATGCCGCTCTACGATACCAGCGATGAACCGCCCGGTCTCCTGTTGCAGAAAGAAGAACTGGGCGAGGCCGACCCGCCACATCGCCTGTCTTTCTGGTCGAGCGAGGCTGGTGTGGAAAACCAACGACCGGTGGTAATCGTAACGTATCGTTTTTAGCCCTATCGACCAGCCCCGGCCGGTGGCATTTGTCCTGTGGGACAGCGTCCCCTCGTCTGCGTCGTGACAAAGCAAAACGTGCTTCGCGCCTTGGAGGAAGAGCAGACCGGAAGGTCTTCCGCTCACTGAGAACCATAGTTGACCGTCGGAACTTGAATTCGTATACTGTGGCATGACAAAATCAACCGGTAAAGCCGTGCTTATCCCCACGGCGGTGTTGCTGGCCGTAGCACTGTTGAGTGCGGCCTGCGCCAGTCGTTACCGCCTCGATTTGTATCTCACGCTGGCGGAGAGTCGCCAACGCATTGGCGTCGAATCGACACAGTATGTGATGGATGCGGTTATCGGTAATCCGTACGCCGACGACAAAGTGGAGGTTGGTCCGGGCAATGTCGCGGTAGTCACTATCGGCACTCGGGGAATGCGGGTGGAGGGCCGTCAATGGGAGGCTCTCGGTTTCGATGAGTACTTCCGTTGTCAGGTTTACCTGCAAGTACAGCCCTGGCCCAAACCTGACTCCTCGGTTCTGGTCGACCGATCGTTGGTTCACATCCTGGGTCGATATGAATTGCCCATCGAAGAAAGAGTGTTTCTGCCCCGCGAGGGTTACTATATCATCGATTCAGTCACTGACCGCTCGATCTTTTTCACGATCAATGGCGCCTTTACCAATAAGACCGGAGACCAAATCGAATTCGACGGGCGGATCAAAGTTGATCGCAACCGTTAGATCTGGAAATGTCGAAACCTCGCCCTTCGACTGCGCTCAGGACGACCCCTTCGGGGCAGGGGTTTCGACCTACTTGGTGTCGCTGAAACGGAACATATTTATGACAATCGCTATAGCGTCAGGCGCCACGCTGCCGGCCCTACCGGTCCTTCTTCAGCGCGTCGCTGAACGTCTGGTAACCCAGATCATCATACAGGCAGAACAGAACCCGTCTCAGATGTTTTGACAGCGGCTGGTAACCCGTCACCACTTTGGTCATGACGTACGCACACGCCGTCATCGGAAAACCACCCACACCGGTGCCGAAGGCGGGAAAGGCGATTGATGAAAGCTGCAACTTCTCGGCGATATTCAATGAGGCGATGGTCGCTTGTCGGATCAGTTTGTCGGAGGTGCGAAGATCCTGCCCCATAACGGCGGCGTGGATGACCGCCTTGACGGGAAGCCGCCCCGCTCCGGTGCTGACCGCCTCGCCGGGCATAATGGGCCCCTTGTTCATCGCTTCCTCTTCGATTACGCTGCCGCCGGCACGTTTGATGGCGCCGGCCACACCGGCCCCCATCCAGAGTTCATTATTGGCGGCATTGACAATCGCATCAACGTCGATGGCGGTGATGTCCCCCTTGACGACCTCGATTTCAAACGACATTGGGCACCTCGGATCTGTTGAGAAACCTCTTTTCAAACCACTCGAAGGTTCTTGCCACCACCCAGCCAACCAGGCCACCGAGAACGGCGCCCACGAGAATATCGCCGGGATAGTGAACTCCCACAAAGACTCGGCTCAGGGCTATCAACGAGGCTGTGATGATCAGGTAATAGCGTGTTGCCGGCACCGTCAAAGCAAACAGCAAGGCTTGCCCAAAAGCATTGGCGGCGTGAGCCGACGGCATCGAATAGCCGCCGCCACACCCGACCAGAAGATGAACCTGCTCCATGAGATGACAGGGTCGGGGGCGTTCGATCAGTCCTTTCAGTACGTTGGCTGCCAGTTGATCGGTCAACAATAACACAAGAGCCGAGAAGAGAACCAGCCAGCGCAACCGGGCATTACCGCGCCAAAGCAGGATAGCCATGGCCGCGCCGTAGGAGACACGCAGTAGCTGGTCGGAGGTGATAATCGGCATGATGAAATCGGTGACCGGATTGACCAACTGCGTGTTCATGAACAGGAACAAGCCACGATCAATAGAGCTTAGCATTTCAAGCATAAGTCTCGGGGTTCCCTTTCAGAAAACGGGTGAATAGTCTTCGGGTGGGAGCGCCGGTGCGGGCGCCGGGCCGGGTGCATTTGAGCGCCGCTGCCGCTGCGCCGAATCTCAAGCGCTCGGCCATGTCGAAACCGTTCAACAATCCATACAGGTAGCCGGCGTGAAAACTGTCGCCGGCCCCGGTGGTGTCAACCGCCTCGACACGAAAGGCCGGCTGGCAAAAGATGCGCCCCTGTTCGCATCCGGTGGCGCCTTTGATACCCTCGGTGACGACAATGCTGCCGGCGCAGACCTCAGACAGCCTCTTGATGGCCCCCTTAGCTGATCTGGTACGAGTGAAGGGAAAAGCGAAAGCGTCGGCCACCACCAGATGATCCACCAGGGGCAGCAGCGACGTAACATCGTTGCGCACGGAACCGATATCGAACGAGACCGTCACCTTGTGCCGCCGCGCCCAGCGCGCCAGCTTGAGCGCGGCCTCAAGGTCCCGCCCATCCAGATGCACCAGGCGCGGGATGGGAAGGCTTGATGTTTTCAGATCGTTCGGTCTAATGTGAATCCGACGATAGAGCGTAATTGTACGCCGCCCGGTACCTTTTTCGATCAAGCCGACAGCTACAGCCGAGGGTTGCTTCTTGCGGAGTATCAGGTGACAGCCGATTTTTTCTCCGGTCAGTTCCTCGACAGCCATGCGACCGAGGTAATCACTCCCCACCACCGCGATAATAGCTGTCTTCATCCCCAGTCGTGACAGACCCACCATGGCGTTGGGTACCGGGCCGCCGCCCTGCACGCAACAGTCGACGGCGTTGATTTTCTCACCGGCCCGGGGCAACCGCTCCACGGTATAGAGGAAATCCATCGGGATGATACCCATCCCAAGACAGTCCAACTGTCGCTGCTTAGGTGAGGGTTTCAACTATAGCCTTCCCCGAACTCAGTTGCACGATGTCGTTGGTCAGCGCCTGGGCCAATGATCGCCGCACTTCCAACTCCAGGGTGACACGATCGGCAAAATCGGCTTGACGTTGATGGGCCTGGTGTCTGCTGACAACTTTCATCAGCGGATCATACATGGCAAAGGGAATAACGATCCTGAGTCGAACGGTAATGAAGTTCTGCTTGCGTCCGGCTGAATCAAGGGCTGCCGCGGCGACATCACCATACGCCCGCACCAGCCCGCCGGTACCGAGCTTGGCGCCGCCATAATAGCGCGTCACCACCACCAAAACGTTGGTCAGTTCTCGGCCGCACACGATATCGAAAATCGGACGTCCGGCGCTGCCGTTCGGCTCGCCGTCGTCGGAGTACTTAAAGGTGACCTCGAGCCCTGTTCCCACACGATAGGCATAGCAATGGTGAGTGGCGGCATGTTCGCGTTTGCGGATTGCCTCAAGTTGTGTCATAGCCTTATCTACGGATGACGTCACCATCGCCTCGGCGATGAACCTCGAGCCTTTGCGCTTGATCTCCGCCTGAGCCGCTCGTTCTATCGTGTAGTAGGCGTCGTCCATCACCAGATATCAAACGAGGGCATCAAGGATATCATTGATTTTGTCCAGGCCAACCATCGGTATGGCGCCACATCTCGCCGCCTCCGACAAACTGTCCTTGTCCGCCAGGGCGCCGTTCCCGGGATCAATCAGAATAAACGTCAACTTCCCGGTTTCGTTGCAAAACGACAGCAGATCCATGGTTGTCAGCGAATCTTTGTACACCTCGGTGACTACTACCGCCTGCGCTAGACCAACCAGTATCCGGTTGCAGGTGCGATAGGTTTCCGCATCCGGCTCAGTGTCCGGTGAGTATTCGCTGAGGACACCGCCGGTCCGAGCGATATCGATAGCCAACGGCATCTGTTCGGTCAGGTCGATGTGATTGAAGCCGCCGCTGAGAACTGCAAACGAGGCGCCTTTACCGGCCTTTGCGCCGACGTGAGCGGCGGCATCAATGCCGCGCCGCAGTGATGATACCACCTCCACACCGGCCTCGGCGGAACAACGAGCCATCGTGACGGTCAACTCGATCCCCTGGTTGGTCGCCTCTTCGGCGCCGACAATCGCCACCGTTTTTTTCTTGAGATCGGGCAGACGCCCCCGTACGTACAGCAGCGGCGGCGGGTCGTTGAGTTCGAACAGTAGGGGTGGAAAGTCATCGTCCAGGCGAGTGTGTATAGCGATATCACGCTGTTTCAAATCAGCCCGGTACCGGGCGGCATCCTCAAGAAAGGCGTCGCTGCCAGTGATGCGCTCAACCAGTTCGGTGGTCATGCCTTTAATCGCCGACAACGACGTTGGATCCGCCCGCAGGATGTTCCCCGGATCACCATAGTGCTGCAGCAAGGCGTTCATCAGTCGCGGCCCGATATCGGCGAATTTCGTCAGAGCCAGCAGGATCAGACTGCTGTCATATTGTTGGTCTTCGGTCATGGCGCAATTTCTCCACCCGATGCGTGTTTGTCAACATGTAATGGGTGATTCATCAAATGCGGTGGCCGGACTTGAATTGCAGGTCGAAATCGCTTATTATGCGACAACGACAACACAACTCATGAGGATGGAATGAGAAAACTTCTCTTTGTGCTGACAGTAACGATGATGATTTCCTGCGCCGGTGAACCGGAGACTTTTGATGAATTGGTTAAGGCT
This sequence comes from bacterium, assembly GCA_030605565.1. GTDB lineage: Bacteria > Zixibacteria > MSB-5A5 > GN15 > FEB-12 > JAJRTA01. The sequence continues at coordinate 18,745 of JAUWIB010000043.1, read as the reverse complement.
GGGGAACGCTCCTTTATCAGCGGCGACTATTTCAAAGCGCGTGGGTATCTGTCCGGGGCTCTCAAACAGAAACCCTCGGATCGCCAGGTGTTATATCTTCTCGGTCTCACTTATTCACGCGAATCGATGTACGATTCGGCGGCGTTCTATCTTGGCCGCGCCGACATCCTCTACCCTGCCGATCGTGAAATCAACGTGGCCTTGTACGAGGCAGCCCTCAACTGCGAGGATTTCGAGACGGCTCGCAAGGCGTTGCGGGCGCTGATCGCCGCCGGGGACCCGATAGATAATCACCTGGAGACATTGGCCAAACTCAGCCTGGAGATCAAGGACATTTCGTTTGCGCATTACTATTATCGACAGCTACTCGAACGTGAGCCGGACAATCCCAATCGGTATGTTCAGGTGGGCAACACCGCCGCTGACCTCGGCTCGCTCAGCGTCGCCATCGAGATTGTCGACAGCGCCATTGAGAAGTTTGGACCGAACGAGTCATTCCTGGCCAATAAGGGTGCTTATCTCGCCGCTCAGCGCAAATACTCAGAAGCAGAGCGGATTTTTCGCTCGCTGCTCGCCGACGACACTGCCGCAGTAGCCTATCAACTCAACCTGGCCTCAGTGCTGGCCGAGCAGGACAAGCGAGCTAAACGACAGGAAGCACTCAAGCTCTTCAGAGAAGTACGCGCTACTCTCGGCGCTCATAGACTGGTAGACTCCACGATTCAAGTTCTTGAGGCGGAGTTCGGAAAATCGAGCGACTGACACGGGCCGCAGATGTCCACGGTGATCGTCTGTGTGCGGCAGATGTCCGGTCAAGCCGGGTCTCTTTGCGGCGCATGTGGACATACGCCGTCCACAAAAGTAGGACAGTTGACGGGTACCCGGAGTCATTTGAGATCAAAATGGGTCCATAAAAGAGGAGGGCAGGATTATTGCTAATCCTGCCCAACGCAGGGCTGTCTCTAGGAGAGACAGAGGGGGTTTTTCTTGCTCTGCTTATTTAACGTATAACCATACCATTTTGTTCGGATAGTTCCATAAAAAAGTGTCGCAATAGTTGCGTTTTGGAGTCTCCTCGTCGCAGGTTTGCGACGAGGATCGGCCGCCTGTCGGCGACCGATCTCTTCGGTGCATATCGATGACATTCATGTGACACCACGTCGCAATCCATTGCGGGTTCTCTCTACAGTCCGTCGTCCCGAGGGGGCTCTACATCGTTGCAAGCCAACTTCCATCGGCCCTGGAAGAAACCCTTCTTGAATGCCGGGTGGGACTTATACTTACCCTTCAGAGTGCCGATCACCAGTTCGTCGGCGTTGAGTATCTCACCTGCAAACCAACCGCCGGCATGCTTGATTGCGACCGGGCTGGCGTTATGGCTGGGATTCCGGTTCCAAAGACCGCGCAAGAAACCCTCGAACCGGCCGTTGGCGGAGATCCATTTGCCGAAGAACACTCTCTGGCCGTTATCATTGACGCCCCAATGGCCGCGCAGGAAGCCGGAGATCCATCCGTGACGAGTCATCCAAACGCCACGGAAGACACCCTCGCCGTCCTCGTCGTAACCCCAGTGCCCGGTCAGAAAGCCGCGTGGGCAGGGGACGCGATCGAGACGGAAGGCGTGGAAGGCGACGGCGTTGGAATCGGCGTCGTCCAGGTAAACAACGGTATCCAGGGCGGCCAATTCGGACAGGTCAAAGGTGCGACTGTAAGGTCCGGTCTCAAAGGCAACGGTCACAGCCTCAGAACTTATCGCCGTGTCGGGCGGGATAAAAATATCAACGGCAAGGCCGTCGTGATGTACGGTAGTGAACGACTCCCACTCGACCAGAGTACGGTCGGTGCGGGGAACGATAGCATCCTGCCCCGGTTCGAATTTGATCACCCGCCGGATAGCCATAGCGCCGCGCGAGACTGTCAGCGAGCCGGTCCAGTCGGTAACGTCAATAACGGTGGAATCATAGCGCAACTGGCCCCAGACGACCCTGAAATGGTAGCGACCATCAAGGCTGTCGTCCAGAGTGTCGGCGCCGAGAGCGCTTAGCATCGGGTCATTGTACTCATCGTTATCGTTGGCCTCGGCCAACAGGTCGGGATCGCCGAATCCGGGCGATTCAGAAGTCGGAAGGTAGCCGCCGGTCGGGTCGTTAAGATTCGGATTCTCAGTGAGATCATCCGACCCCGTCGAGTTCTCCGAGCAGCCTACCGCCCAAAGCAACAGGGCCGCCAACATTGTGATTGAAAACAATCTCCGTACCACGTCTGTTTCTCCTTTCTCTGTCTGATTCATGTCTTCTGTTCTGGTCGATATTCTAACAGAAACCGTGCCAACATTGTTGCCTGCGGCCAACTCGTTGTGCCATGGTCAGTTGGGGTTCGGGTCGGCCTCTGCGTGCAGCGCTTATGGTGTACGCAATGGTACATCGCATAGCGATTGAACGCGGAGGTACAAACAGCCTGAATCACCATTGCCTGAAGATAGTCGGCTTGCTTAGTTCGGCAACATTTCGTTCCTTGGTCGGTCCGATGGAATAACGCAGACTGACAAAATAGCGAGACAGCCTTGCCCATGACCATAGCGACCGAACAACTCTTCACCAACGTGCACCCGCGGACCGCCCTCGGGCATATCATTCAGTTTCCCCTGACGAGGTTTGTCCTTGTCTTGGCTTTTCTTACGCCGGTGAACCTGGCCGTGATGGCGCTCAATCCCAGTCTTGAGACTTCAACTCCTCTGATGAGGTCGCTGGTTGCAGCATGCGCCGGCGTTCTCATGTATCTCGCTTACTGTCTTTATGCCCGCTTGATCGAGAAACGTAAGGCGCTTGAAATGACGCTCAAGGGCAGCCCTGCTGAGTTCGGCAAAGGCCTTGCGATCGGCGCCGGCCTGATGATTGTGATCGTCGCTGCACTGACAATAGCCGGTTGCTACCGAATCGATGAGTACAACTTCGACTTGTCGCTACTGGTGGCCGCCTTCCTTCGCCTCGGCTTCGGCGCCTTCATGGAGGAACTGGTGTTCCGCCTCATCATTTTCAAACTGACTGAGGAAGCGCTCGGCAGTTGGGTTGCGCTGGTCGTACAGGCGGTTGTATTTGGCGTGTTGCACTTTGGCAACCCCAATGCTTCGGTTTTCAGCTCGGTTGCCATCATGGTGGAAGCCGGTGTGCTGCTGGCCGCCGCGTTTATGGTAACTCGGCGCGTCTGGCTGATCTTCGGTCTGCACTTGGCGTGGAATTTCGTACAGTCAGCCGTTTTCGGTCTCTCCGTATCCGGAACCACTTCGCACGGCATCATCACACCGATTGTCAGCGGTCCGGAGTGGCTGACCGGTGGCGCTTTCGGTGTCGAAGCATCCTGGCCGGCTGTCGGCCTGTGCCTGGCGGTCGGTCTGCTGTTCTTGAGCAGGGCGGTAAAGGGAGGTCAACTGGTTCCACCGATCTGGCGTCGACAGCAACAGCGATCCGTGTTCACAGCCGATTCCGCCTGACGTTCGGCGTCAGGTTCCAAGGAACCTGACCTACAATACTGATATGCCACGGAAATTCAGCAAAAGACGTGGCCGAATCTGAAGATTCGACCGCTACAAGCTTGCTCTGGCAGGGCAGCTTCCTGAGATGCTGCCGCCGCGCGAAGCGCGAGAAACAGGGCTTGACCCTGTCAATACTTGGTCAAACCGCTGTCGGTCTCGGTCGATGTTGAGGCTTCGCCTTCACCGTTTTCACCATCGCCCCAACGATCGGCGGTACCAGTGATACCCCTGACTCTCAGATCAAAGTCATCCGGGTTGGTCGCCTGGCCCATAGCCTCCTCAAAGGATATCAACCCCTGCTTGTAGAGCTTCATAATGGCCTGGTCGAAGGTCTGCATTCCGTATTGCACGCCCCCCTGTTCTATCAACTCCGAAATATCGACAGTTTTCTCCGGGTCCATAATGCACTCCCGGATAGCGCCTGAGTTGATCAGGATTTCCAGAGCCGGCACACGGCCCGGCATGTCGGAACGAGACAACAGACGCTGGCAGACGATGGCCTTCAGGGTGCCGCCAAGAAGCAGCCTGATCTGCTGCTGCTGGTGCGGCGGGAAGAATGAGATGATCCGCGAGATCGTCTCGATTACGTTCAGGGTATGCAAGGTCGTCAATACCAGATGACCGGTGTCGGCGGCTGTCAGGGCGATCGACATTGTTTCCAGGTCTCGCACCTCACCGATCAGGATTACGTCCGGGTCCTGTCGGAAAGCATGCCTCAAAGCCGAAGCAAAGGTGTCGGTGTCCCCGCCCACTTCACGCTGGGCAATGATCGACTTCTTGTCGCGGTAGATGTACTCAATCGGGTCTTCTACGGTCAGGATGCTGCAACCGCGAGTGGAGTTCATCTCTTCGATCATCGCCGCCAGGGTAGTTGATTTGCCGGAGCCGGTAGTGCCCGTGATGACGATCAGACCACGATTGTCTCCTGCCAGTTTCTTGATTACGGGTGGCAGATTGAGTTCCTCGAATCCCGGCACTTGGGTGTTGACGGCTCGGATAGCCACGCCCGAAGTACCGCGCTGCCGGAATAAATTGATACGAAAACGGCCGAGTTTGGACACCGATAGCGCCAAGTCCATTTCCCGCTTGCGGTTGAAACGCTCCAGTTGCTTCTCGTTCAGAACCTGTGCTACGATCTGATCCATCAAATCGATCGTTACCGGATCGGTGGCAATCTGTTCCAGTTGACCGTTGACCCGGATGTGCGGTCGGTTACCGACTCGAATGTGAAGGTCGGACGCATTGCGGTTGAGCATCTCGACGAGCATTTGCTTGAGATTCATCTGGAGTCCCTTCCAACTTGGAGCCCGGTTCAATCGGGGTCGATCAAGAATACCGCCTGCCCGAACTCGACCGGTTGAGCGTTCTCGACCAGTATCTTTACAACACGTCCGGAGACCTCGGATTCGATTTCGTTCATCAGTTTCATGGCCTCGACAATACAGACCACCTGTCCGACGCTGATCTTTTCGTTTATGGAAACATAGGACGAAGCGTCAGGGGCCGGCGCGGCGTAGAAGGTGCCCACCATCGGGGAGGTGATTTCGACATACTTGCCTGTGTCTTCCACCGGGGTGGCTTGAGTTGGGGGTGGCGGGGCGGTCGGCGCCACTGCCGGTGCGGTTGCGACCGGCGGGGGTGCGGCGGCCGGAGCCGCTGCGCTGAGGACCGCTGTCTGGCCACTGTGACCGTTGTTCGATGGGTTCAACTTCTGCACGATCCTTATCCGACGGCCCCAACTGGAAACCTCGAGCGATTCTATCTCCGAATCCTCGACTAACTTGATTAGCTTTTTGATATAACTTGTGTTCATCCAATTCCTCAGCGACCATGCTTTCCCGAAGGCACTATCGTGGCCGCAATTCTATTGATTTCATCCAATCAAAAAAGTATAAGCCAGGGCTTCTACAGTTCCAACAAATTTTTTCGGGCCTGGTTCAGCACTCGATGGCCGGTTTTGGTTACGACTACGTCATCTTCAATCCGCACGCCGCCCCAGCCTGAAATGTATATGCCGGGCTCGACCGTTATCACATTGTTTACCTTCAACGTATCATTGGAAATCGTAGACAGGCGGGGTCCTGAATGGATCGGATCAAAATACACACCGATACCATGACCGGTGCCGTGCCCGAAATTCTTGCCGTAACCGGCTCGGGTGATGATACGTCGACAGGTGTCATCGACCGCCTTGGCCTCAATCCCGGCACGTACTTTCGCCACCCCGGCTTTTTGCGCTTTGAGCACCAGGTTGTAGATTTTCTTCTGCCGTTGCGTAGCGCGGCCAATAACGACCGTGCGCGTCATGTCCGAAACGTAGCGGTTCACTACTGCGCCGAAATCGAAGGTGACGAAATCCCCCTTCGCGAGTTTCTTGTCCGAAGCCTCGCCATGCGGCATGGCCGATCGATATCCCGAGGCTACGATACTGTCGAAAGCCGGTTTCTCCGAGCCGAGCATTTTCATCTGATACTCCAACTCGGCTGCGACTTCACGTTCCCGCACGCCAGGCTTCAGCAGATTGAGTATCCGTTCAAAGGCGATGTCGCCGATCTCGGCGGCCCGAGCAATATGCTTGATCTCCTGAGCGTCCTTGACCCAACCCAACTCGGCCACGACGTTGTCAGCCGGAATAGGCAAAATGTTCGGCAACGCTTCTTTCAGCCTGTCCCGCTCGACCAGAGAGAAGTATTCGGCGCTGAAACCCAGTCTGAGATTCTTCTTGTTCAACTGCGGGAACTCGGCCAGACAGGCCAGCAGGTCGCCCTTGGTCATGACATGCACACGAGCGCCGCGCACTTCTTTTTTGGCCTGGTCGGTATATCGGAAATCCGTGAGGAACAGGGCCGTCTTGTCGGTGACGACCAGCAACCCGTTAGAGCCGGTGTACCCACATAGATAAAAGATCCGATCCGCTCGGGCTATTACCATGCAGTCGAGGTTTTCTTTCTGGAATTGCTTTCTTAAGAATGCGATGCGCTTCTGTGACATGCTACTTGTCCTTATCTGTGATGCTCTGTTCAGCTTTGGTCAGTTTTTCAGCCAGGCGCGGATTTTGGTTCCGCTCACCTAAGGTCCGGAACACTTCAGCCGCCAGTCGGGGATATCCCTGAGCCATGTACAAATCACCGATAGTTTCAGTAAAAAACGGAATCTGACGCAGTTTGGACGACCGTTTCCCGGGTTTCGCCCGTTCAGCCGTGCCTTTGAAGGTGATAGTGCGGGTGGTTTCTTTCCTGGCTTTTGTCAAGGGGCTGCAAAGGCCGCGACAATGAGGATCGACCTCCAGGATTCTCCCATAGAGAGCCATAGCACCAGCCTCATCCCCTTCATCATGGGCGATATCGCCAAGATACTTCAGGGCTACCAGATTGTCCGGGTCGCGCGCGAGCACTTGCAGAAACTGCCGCCCGCCCGATTCGAGCTGTCCGGCGAGGTAGAGGGCACGGGCCAAAATCAAACGTCCCGACACCAGGTCCGGGTCCTTCGGCAAGTGAGAGTTACATATCTCCACCACCCGCGAGTATTTACTCTCGGCCAGGCAGACGGCGGCACGGGCCGGCCAATAGCCGCTCGAAGCAAGTTGCCGAACCGCCTGGTCGGCTGGATGATCCACCGGTTTGAACATAGGCTCGTAAGAAACGACGCCACTGCGAAAAAAGCAAGCGGCCAGTGGAGTAGGTAGCGGGTCAGTTCGAAAAGGGAGTGAACATTTGTGCCTTTTGTGTCGTTTTATAATAGCATGACGAGGCCGTTATATTGGCCTCGGACTATTGACAAGTAGAGTAAAGCCGATATATTGAATAAGGCGTTAAGGGGATTGAGGATATGTTGAAAAAAGAGTTTGAGTATTTCTTAGAACATCAGAAGGAACTTGCAGACAAGTATGAAGGCAAGTTCATTGTAATCAAGAATCAGAAGATACTTGGTGTTTATGATTCAGAGATTGAGGCGGTTACAAAGACTTCTAAGGAAGAAGAACTCGGGACGTTTCTGGTCCAGAAATGCGAACATGGAGACGCGAGCTTTACCCAGACCTTTCACTCCCGCGTGTCATCAGGTTGATCTGCTTTGGCTGAAAAGGTTTCAACCTTCACATTAGAGTATAACGGATTCTCCAGAGTATTGTTGTCAAAGGTTTCTGTGGGAGTGGGCTTTGACCCCGCTAAATCTTCCCCCCCCGCACTCGTTGAATTCGACGCAATATGGGATACTGGCGCTTCCGCGTCCATGATTTCCAAAAGCGTTGTTAAAAAGTGCTCATTACAGCCCACTGGACAGACCAGGGTACAGACTGCAAACGGCCAAATGATCTGTAATACATATCTTGTTAGTATCATGTTGCCAAATAAGGTTGGTTTCCCGGCTGTAAGAGTAGCAGAGGGAGTGCTTGCCGGGGGAGATATGTTAATCGGTATGGATCTGATTGGAGTGGGTGATTTTTCTGTTTCGAATTTTCAAGGCAAGACCACCTTCACTTATCGAACTCCGTCCATAGCTAAAGCGGATTTCGTAGAAGAAGCAAAGCAATCGGACAAACCCCCGAATCGCAAGATTGGTCGCAATGCCCCCTGCCCGTGTGGAAGCGGGAAAAAATACAAGTGGTGTTGTGGTAAGTAGCAGCGGGGATCAATTTGATTCCTTGTTTTCTAACAGCTTCACAATGTCTTCGATTTCCCATAGGTGATTGGTCACACCGACACTCGCGACTATTAGTTTGACTCCGCATCCACCGCCATCTATCATGTCTGCAATAGCTACAGCGGAAGAGTTCCGATCAGTATGATAACATCCGACCAAATCAAACAACTGGCCCGTGACACCGGCTTCGATCTTTGTGGTGTCACCTCGCCGGAGATTATCCCGGCTGCGGCTGAGCGCTACCGGCATTGGTTGCAGCACGGTTACCACGCCGATATGGCCTGGATGGCGGCGTCGCAAGAGCGCCGGAGCGATCCGTCGAGTCTGATGGAGGGAGTGCGCTCGGTCATCATGTTGGGGTTGAATTACTACTCGCCGAACGCCGAGTCGATGCCGGTCGGCCATGGTCGCGTGTCGCGTTATGCCCGGGGACGAGACTACCATAAAGTCATCGGCCGAATGATCAAGACCTTGTTGCGAAAGATCGAGACGACGATAAACCGTGACGCCGTCGTCATGCCGGACATGGCTCGCCACTTCAAATGGTGGGTCGACTACGGACCGTTCCTGGAGCGTGCCTATGCCGAGCGGGCCGGGTTGGGGTTTATCGGGAAGAACGGCATGTTGATTAACCGCTCTTTCGGCTCGTGGATCTTCCTGGCTGAGATTGTAACATCGTTGCCGCTGGAATTCGATCAGGCCGACCCGAAAGACCACGGTCGTTGCGGAAAATGTCGCCTGTGTATCGATGCCTGCCCGACCGGTGCGATTGTCGAGGATGGTGTGATCGATGCCCGCCGCTGCATCTCGTATCTGACTATCGAGCATCGTTCGGACATCCCAGCCGAACTGGCCGCAAAAATCGGCGACAATCTTTTTGGGTGCGATATATGCCAGGAGGTTTGTCCGTTGAATCATGAGCGCGCTACACTCACAGTCCACCGCGATCTTTTGCCCGGCAAGGGTGTGGGTGAATCTCTGGACTGTCATGAACTGCTCAACCTCGGATCGAGAGAGCAGTTTCTCACGCTCACCGCCGGTACTGCCCTTACTCGCCCCAAACTCGACGGCCTTCAGCGCAACGCGCGGATCGTGCTGGAGAATGAGGGTCAGGCGTCCTGACACCTCGTCGTCGCCTACGGTTACAAGTGTGGCCCGGACGTTCGGGCTTGCTGATAAACCTCGCGGATCGTTGTGTCTGGTCTTGATCCCGTGTCAACGGGATTGTGACCTGACACATAATCACGTGCCTGACAAGAGCGGCAGGTCACATCCCGCTTCCAGCGGGACAAGACCCGCCGCAACTACGGACGTCATCCTGAACGGAGTCGAAGGATAAACGTCGTGTCAGCGTCGAGATTCCTGAGCTTGTAATGCCGACCCTGCGGTTTTTCATTGCCAAGTTAAACCCAATTCGCGACCTTGGCGCCATGGCAAAACTCGCCCCGTCAGTGCTGGCTGCCGACTTCGCGCAGCTCGGCGAAGAGATCAAATCAACCGAACGCGCCGGTGTCGACATGCTCCATCTCGATATCATGGACGGGCATTTCGTGCCGAACATTTCTTTCGGTCCCGGTATCGTCAAGACAATCGGTCGCCAAACCGACCTGTTCCTCGACGTTCATCTGATGTTGTCCGAGCCGGAGAAATACTTCGAACCGTTTGCCAAGGCGGGGGGCGACGCCATAACCTTCCACATTGAGGTACACAGTAATCCGGCGCCGTACGCCAGGCAGATCCACGCCCTCGGGTTGCAGGCAGGTATCTCGCTCAATCCGGACACGCCGGTTGACACGGTGCTGCCGCACCTGGAGCATTTTGAGTATTTGCTGGTGATGTCGGTCTTTCCGGGTTTCGGCGGGCAGAGTTTCATCTCGTCCGCTCTGGACACGATCAAAGCGGCACGCGAGCATATTGATGCACATGGTCTCAAGACACAGATCATGGTGGACGGCGGCGTCGACAGCACCAACGCGACGTCGGTGGTTAAGGCTGGCGCGGACATTCTGGTGATGGGCACGGCCTTCTTCAAGGCCGAGAACCGCGCGGCTCTAGTTGAACGGGTGCATAGGATGTGAGGAAGGCACAGCGGATTAACGCTTCCAAGTGTATGGTAATTTCTCTTGCGGTATCCGTAGCTACAGACTATGCTACTATCGGATGAGCTAACTCGTATAGATAGCACACCATGATTGCAGGACACATTACAGCGACACAAGTCAACCTGGCCAGAGTGAAACAACGCAACGGTGAACTCCAGTTGTTTGACCAGATGACGTTCGTCAACCGGGATTTCTCTGATTTTTGTTCGATTCTGAAACTATATCTCAAGCGGGTGGAAGCCGCCGATACAGCCGCTTGTTTCGGCGTGGCCGGGCCGGTCATCAATAGCGCCGTGACCGCCACCAATATCCCCTGGCGGCTCGATGCCGATGAAATCGCGAGCGAGTTCAGTTTCAAGCGCGTGCAGTTGATCAATGACCTGGAGGCAACCGCCCATGGGCTGTTTCTCTTAAAGGACGACAGTTTCTACACTATTAATGAAGGCAAAAGAAAACGACGGGGGAATATCGGTCTGGTAGCGGCCGGCGCCGGTCTTGGTGAGGCGTTGGTATCCTACGACGGTCACAAGTACACTCCGCACGCTTCCGAGGGTGGTCATGTCGACTTTGCGCCCGGCAACCAGTTGGAGATCGGACTGTGGGAATATATCTACGCTCTGCAGGGGTATGTCGAGGTGGAGGATGTGGTTAGCCTGCCCGGTGTGGAGACGGTCTACCGGTTCCTGATTGAACATGAACGGGCCGTGGTCAGCGACTGGTTCAAGAAAGCACGTGACAAGCCGGCGGCGATAATCGAGAAAGCACTCTCCGGCGCCGATGAGATCGCGGTGAAGACAGTTGATATGCTGGTTGACTGCTACGCTGCCGAAGCCGGTAATCTCGCCCTCAATGGGATGACTATCGGCGGCATCTACATGGCGGGGCTTATTGCCCGACAGATTATAACGATCCTGGACCAGGGGCGGTTTATGCAGCGGTTTGTCAAGAAGGGCAAGATGGGGTCGTTGCTCTCCGATATTCCGGTGGGTGTGATTCTCGACGACAACACTGCTCTGTTGGGAGCGGCCTCGACCGCCCTGAGACTGTGACGCCATGAAACGGTTCGTGATCTTCCTGCCGGGGACTTACCGCCGAGCGCACCTCGAATTCTATCGGGGGCTATGTCGTAAGGCGCGATTGGTGGCGGTTGACGGCGGCTGCCGGTTCTTCAGGGCTGTCGGTATGACACCGGATGTGATAATCGGAGATATCGATTCGGTTTCATCGATCCCCTCTCAATTCCATGAGAAGTCGCAACTCCTTATCTACCCCCGAGACAAGAACAAAACCGATTTGCAGTTGGCACTGGAGTACTGTGTGTCGGAGAAATCGCGCGCGGTGGATATAGTTTCGCCTGGTGTCGGTGAGGTGGATCACTTTCTGGGAAATGTCATGCTGCTCGGTCTGTTTGACAAGCTGTCCGGGGTCTCAACGAAACCGAAAATCAGAATTGTCAGCGCGGATTACGAGATTTTGTGGGTCCATGATAGTCGTCGGTCGTTCAGTGATTGCGTCGGCGACAGACTTTCCGTGATTCCGATGTCGGCCACGATCAGACTCACTTGTCGCGGCACGGAGTTCACGGCTGACCGGATTCGCATCGCACAAGGTCATTCTCGTGGCCTGAGAAATCAAATAACCGCACAACGAGCCTCGGTCGGAATCGAAGGTAAGGCGCTGGTGGTGCATCGTCTCTCGCGCCCAAAATAGGCCGGCTTACATATTGACAAACGGGACTGAGTAAGTATATTCGGGCCGATGCTACCGGGCGGTCGTTTGGAAAGCCTGAAAGCTGCCGACAACTGAATTGAACTGGGACATAGTCCAATGGTAGGGCACGCGGCTCTGGACCGCGGAATCGGGGTTCGAATCCCTGTGTCCCAGCTTTTAGTTTCCTGCGCCCCCTTCAGCGATCAAGTTGAAGGGTTTGTTGTATGTGGGACAAAGGGTTGTGCCCTAGATGTCGGCCAGAGCCTTCTGGATTGCTTTCAACTCGGCGTCCGAGATGCCCCAGGTTCCCGCCGCCACTTCATCAATCTCAGATTCGAGACGCGCAATCTCATCCCCCTTGTTCTCGTCTGCAGCGGCGTGGCACTGTCGCGAGAGCTCGGCCAACCGTGCGTGGTTGATGTTTGTTTTGTTGAACTTGGAAACGGCCACGTTGCTCAGGACGTGGGTAGATATTTGAGTGCCTATCACGTAGCTCCTCACCAGAAGATCACACGCGGAGCAATTCAATAACCCTGAAACGTAGTGAGCATCGGAACTCGATTCCAGGCAAATGAGCATGAGCCTATGATCCGGAATGTGAATCGTACCCTCGGCGGGGCCTACAACTGATGTTCGCAAGTCCGTTGAAATGTATCGCCACACCACCTTCCATTCCGCCATTGTGTACGGCCCGACGTTGTACATGGAGTAGAAGGGGTCGGTGGGCTTGAAGTATTGGCGGTAGCCGGAACGGCCGCGCAGAGTACCGCGCACCGGGTTCTTGGGGTCGCCCTCGAATTGCTTCAGGTAAGCGTAGGTCTTGGGCCAGCGGCGCTTCATTTCGGATTCGGGAATACCCTTTCTTGTCTGCGGGTTCTGGGCCAGAATGATGTGCGCCGATGGCTCGGCGTGCCAGCGCTGGACGTCACGGCCCCGTAGCAGCGGATAGACCAGGTCCGGCTCAATGACCGTCTCCACATGCGGAACCTTGATCTTGCCGACATCGTGCAGGTTTTCGATCAGTAGTTCCCCGTTGGGGAGGTTCTCCAGAACCCGAATCCAATAACATCCATTCAGACCACCCGTGTTGACACCTTCGTAGGCCTTGTAGTCGCTCTGGCCGATCACTTTCTGAATAGCCGATAGTGCTTTGGTCGGGGCGGTCAGCCAGGGCGACGATTCTTTGTCAACGGCGACAGGCACCGCTCCCATCTTTCTCCGACGGGTAGCACCCAGGACGCTCGCAAGGGATTCGTCCTGAGCAATGCGCGAAGGTCCGGACCAAGTTGCGTACTTCACGGGGTACTTGAAGGGGCGTTTCGTCTTTTGGCACACAAAGACAGCGGTACGATTGGTAGCGCCCTCAAAGACCTGTAAGGCGCTCATGTCGTGGACGGCAAGGGGTTTCAGACGCCACGTAGTCCCGTCCCGCTCGTACCGGAGCTGTCGGAAACCGTCGCCCGCGCCCTGAGTCTTGAACACGCTTTGCGTAATGACGAATCCAAGGCGACCCCCTTTATCGAGATAATTGTCCACGGCCGTATACACGAACAACATGGAGAGGTCTTTCTTGCCTCCACCCAGCCGTGCTGCGTGTCCCGAGAGCGTAAAAAGACCGTACTCGTGCCACAGGGGTTTCATGTTGTCGCGATACTCTTCCGGCAGGTTCTCCCAGTTGACCCACGGCGGATTGCCCACAACATAATCGACAGTTCCGATGAACAGTGGAGCGAAGGCGTTCTTGATGATGCGCGCCCAAATGCCGTTCTGGTTGTTTCCATCGAGGGTCTGAAGCTTCCGGAAAAGTTCCTTGTGGAGTCCGGCTTCTGTCGCGGGGATGGCTTCCGCCTCGCAGCGTTTGACGAATTCTTCAGGAGAATAGCCGTCGCGGATACAGAATTCGAGCGTGTCCGCATACTTGCCGATCGCCTCGCGATTGCCGGCCACCTCAGTGGGGATGAAAAACTCACCGGCGCTTGTCTTCAGCCTACTGGTTTTTCCAAGGCCTCCTGTGAAGAGATCGCCGTACTCCGAGGGGGTCATGATTGAATCGCACAGGTAGATCGGCAGTTGGATATCGCCGCCGTGACGCAAGAGGTCACGGATAGCGAGAAGATAGTTGGTTCGCGCGGCCATCACGGCCAAGGGGTTGAGATCGAAACCGATGACGTTGCTGAGAATCTTATTGAGGAGTTCGTCTTCGCCGAAACCGCATTCGTGGCGGTGCTCGGCGAACCATGCCCTGATCCGGTTGATAGTCATGACCAGAAAGGTGCCCGACCCGCAGGCGGGATCGAGGAGCCGTTTGTCCGGGTCGCCGTCGTAGCCCAACTCATTAAGGGTCAACTCTGCAAGCCAATCGGGCGTGTAGTATTCACCCAAGTCGTGGCGAACGGATTTCGGAAAGAGATGTTGATAGAGTTTTTTGAGAAGGTCGCGCGATTCTGCCGGTTCGACACTAAGAGTGGTGGGATCGAATCGGTCGAGAGTCGTGACCATGCCGCGCACGGCTTGGTCGAGTCGCTCATCCCATGCGTCGAGATACCAGGAGAACAGGTCGCCTTCGAGGAAGTTACGGATGCCCAGTTGCGACCAGATTCCGCCCTGCTCCAGGGCTTCAAGCTCGGAGCGCAGTTTGGCCGAGGTGGGAGCGGCGACGAGTTTCTTGAGCGTCGAGGTCCCCAGCGGCGAGAAAGAGGAGACAATCTCGGCAGCGAGGAGCTTGATGAGAATGCCGTAATACGTGTGGACCGAGAAGAGCAATTCGGCGGGCCTGGCCGTTGGGATGCAGTAGTGCTCGCCGAGTTTCTTTATTTTGGCGCTTTGGCCGCGCACATCATAGCCGCACACCTCGCCGAAGAGAATCTGCCACTGTTGGAAGAATATCTGCGCTTTGGCACTGCTTGTGGTGGAGATGGCTTCATAGATGCGCGCGATTCCAGCCAGCGCGATTGGTCCCTGACCACCGAAGTGATCGCAGAGATTGTCCGGGGTAAAAGAGTGTCCCTTCGCTCCCAGGGAAACCAGGGCGCGGAGAAGGCGCTCGACAGTGTGCGGCGTGACGGGCTGCGGGTCCTCAACCTCTATTGTTCTCCCACGATGGCGGACAAAAACAAAGGTGTCGCCGTCGCAGCCCACACCGAAGATGCGTTCCATGCCGACGTGTTCTTCAGCTTGGAAGTCGTGAAAGCGTTTCTTGATCTGCTTGACGACAGCCTTGACGCCCGGCGCGTTCTTGTCTTCCGTGATCTTGCCCGCGCCCTTCGGGTCTTTGTACTCAATGACCACGCCGCCGTACTTCGAGTCGATGCGCCCACCGGCCAGACCATACTCATGTCGCCCTTTGACAGACAGCCCGGCTTTCTCGATGAACTCGTCGATGAGTTTGTTGCACTCGTGGCGAACGTCCTCCTCGGATTTCGCCCACTTGGCAACTTCGACCATCTGGCCGGCCATCATTGTGGCGTGGTCGTTAATCAGGCTTTCGAGATTCGTACTCATTGCCGGGGTATATCCGTTTGGTTTGAGTATTCGTGCTCGCTTGAATTCATTGGTGACCGAGCCTTATTCATCTTGGAACGTATTCTATCAGGAACTCCCTTTCGGCGCAACAAGAACTCACGGAGTGTTTCGTCACTTGTAATGGCGGCTCCAGTATAAGCGCAGCCCTGAATGGGAGTGAAGGTAAAGGTCTCATGCCCTCCGGTCCGGGGATCGGAAGTCCACCTAAATCCTTGGGGCAATAAGCCTCGATACTTGCCATGCTCAGAACAATGCCCGGAGGACAGGGGCAATTGGTGGTCGATTCCGGTCAGTGGGTGGAGGGGCTGATCTTCTACTCCAGCATTTGCCAAATCGTTCGATATATGTTAAATAGGAGCCTGACGGCCCGGCTGAATTGGGGCCCAATATGAATATGGAGGTTCGGATATGGCACACATAAGAAAGAAAAAAGGTGTAATCGGTATTCTCACCGGCGGCGGTGACGTGCCGGGGCTGAACCCGGCTATCAGAGCTATCACTATACGAGCCCGTCGCGAAGGTTATCAGGTCATCGGTCTTCGTCACGGCTGGGGCGGCGCCGTTGAACTCGTTCGGGACAGTGAGGCGGACAACTC
This sequence comes from bacterium, assembly GCA_030605565.1. GTDB lineage: Bacteria > Zixibacteria > MSB-5A5 > GN15 > FEB-12 > JAJRTA01. Next base: position 2,642 of record JAUWIB010000043.1, on the reverse strand, counting down.
AGACCACTATCTGCTCCTGACCGAGGAGATCGTAAACAAGGCCGGACGCACCGGCGGCACTTTTCTGCACACTTCCCGCACCCATCCCGGCCATGTGCCGAAAGCCAACGTGCCGGCGCATCTGCAGGGCGAATACCATCAGCCGATGAACGATCTCACGGAGGAGGTGCTCAAGAATCTGGATTTCCTCGGGATCGACTACTTGATACCGATCGGCGGCGACGACACTCTGAGTTATGGCGTTCGCCTGTATCAGGAAGGTATGAAAGTTGTTGCTATGCCCAAGACGATGGACAACGACGTCCCCGGCACCGACTATTGCATCGGGTTCAGCACTTGCGTCACACGGACCATACATATGACCAACAGCCTGCGCACGTCAGCCGGATCGCACGAGCGGTTCCTGGTGCTGGAGGTGTTCGGTCGCTATGCCGGGTTCACGGCTATGCTGCCGACGATGGCGGGTGCGGCCAACCGCTGCGTCATCCCGGAGCACAAGTTCGACATAGACCGACTGACTGAGCTTCTCACCCACGATCGCCAGGCTAATCCCAGTCGATACTCGGTGGTGTTGGTGTCGGAGGGCGCCATGTTCGAAGGTGGGGAGATGGTGTATCAGGACGCGGAGAAAGATGCCTACGGCCATGCCAAACTTGGCGGGATAGGTGAAATGGTGTCGGCCCAACTGAAGGAACTGTCCACCAAGTACAACGACGGCAAACCGATCGATGTCATCAATCAGAAGTTAGGATATCTCGTCCGCGGCGGCGATCCGGACGCCGTCGATTCGATTGTGCCGATGGCATACGGCAATCTGGCTCTCGATCTGATCCTGAAGGGTATCCACGGACGGCTGGTCGTACTTAAGAACGGTCGGTACGACGATATGCCTATTGACGTGGTCACCAGCACGAAGAAGTTCGTCAACGTTGATAAGTATTACAACATTGGCCGCCTGCGCCCTCATTACAAGAGCTTTGAGATGCAGCCGCAGTTTATCATGACGAGTGAATAGGCGTCAGGTTCTAAGGAACCTGACCTACAAGACTGCGCTCATGCTTCGACTCCGCTCAGCATGACATGAGGAGCGCGCGTAGCGCGAAGAGGTGGCTTGCCACTTCCACAGCAAGCTGCGGGCCACCCAGCCTTTTTCAGCAAGCACCTGGCGCCGTTGGTTCATTTCCTTTGTCAGGGTTCTTTGTCAGCGGCCCTTGGACACTGCCGTTGAATCACCATCGTAGAATCGCCACCGGCGATCCTGGCCGACTTTGATGCCGATGCGCTGGGACCGTTGAACATTCCTGATCATTTCCTGACGGTCTTCGATATAGATCACGTCATCGGTCAGATCAAGGTCGTTCTGCTCGGCGGTGAGACCGAAGGCGCGACAGAACTTGCCGGGACCGTTCAGAAGGTTCCGTGGGGAGTCCTTGCCGGAATTTCGCAGCATTATCTCCAGTCCTTCGTCCGGTTCGGCGGCGCGCAACAGGATTGCCGCCGGGCTGCCCTCAGGTTCGGTCACGAAATTAAGGCAGTGGTACATACCATAGATGAAGTATATGTAGGTGAATCCGGCTGGACCGAACATCGGTCGATTGCGTTTGGTCATACCGCGGGCTGCATGGCAGGCCGGGTCGTTGTGACCGATGTACGCCTCGACCTCGACAATCCGTGCCGACAAACGCCCCGACGGCGCCTTGTACACGATGAACTTCCCCAGGATGTCCGGCGCGACCTCGAGCGTAGGTCGTTGGTAAAATGATTGCGGGAGTTTGTTGGTTTTTTGTTCGGGCATGAAACAGTGGTCTCAGGCAAGGAAATCTTCACTCAGGAACGGGTTGCTGACACGTTCGGCGCCAACCGTCGTCTGGGGGCCGTGACCGGGCAGGCAGACAATAGCGTCCGGCAGCGTCAGGATTTTCGACCTAATCGACTCCAGCAAAACTTCCAGCGAGCCGCCGGGCAGGTCAGTACGACCGATCGATCCCCAAAACAGCGTATCACCGCAGAAGATCCGGTTGTGCCGTTCATCAAGATAACATACGCCGCCGGGGGAGTGTCCCGGTGTAGCCAACACCTTGAGGGTTATCGAACCGATCGTGATCAGTTGCTCATCATTGAGAACAACGTCCGGATCCGGGGCGACAATCGGGTGGCCGACCATGGCCGATACATTGGCCGACGGGTTCCTCAAAAGCTCTTCTTCACCAGCACCCACATACAGCGGCAGGTCGTATTGGTTCTTGATGGCCTCAACGGCGGCGATGTGATCGCCATGTCCGTGTGTCAGCAGAATCGCGCTCGGTTTGAATTCGGCCTTAGCGACTGCTTGAGTAATACGTGCGTCATCGGCGCCGGGGTCGATAATGACACCATCACCGTTCTGCTCATCGTAGTAGAGGAAGCAGTTTACCTCGTAGGGACCGACAACAAGGGTTTCCAGTTTCATAATGACTCGGAAGATACGTGCCGAGGGATCGGTGTCAACGACTATGTTTGGCTGTGTCAAGGCAAAATAGAAATGTCCGGTTTTTAGCAAGATAGAAATGTCCTATTTGGTTAAGTGAGTTATCTTGTTTTGTTCAATTGACTTTAAGGTGCCTGTCCTTTTCCAGGGATGATCCCGAGGCGGAACAGGAGGC
>JAUWIB010000144.1 GCA_030605565.1 bacterium | reverse complement strand
TTACCTCCATGTTTTGTGGCGCCCTCCAAACAGGACGACCACGTTATTGAGTTCTTAACATCGCAGGCAACCTCATTTATTATCAACAATAGTCTGCCCTATACCATAGTAACTTCGACTGCGCTCAGGGCGTCCCTTCGGGTCAGGGGTTTCGACCTACAAGACTTCTGATAGTGCCGGCCACAAGAAAGCGCGCGGGCAGTCCGGTAGACCCGCGCGCAGTGCAGCAAGAGGATTCGAATCAGTGAAAGCTAACTCCAGCAAAGACTCATTCGGGGAGACCTAATCTCCTGATCGTACTGTTTGTAACATCAGCAAGGGGTGGGGAGGTGTTTGGCCTCCCCACCTTTGCTTGGATTGTGCACGCACCTAACCCTGTCTGCTCAACCCCCTTTTGGTGTGTGCCGAAAGCCCCCTGTCTGACGCCCCCTGGCGCCGGTTAGCGCCTGATGCGTAGCACCGGCGGTCAACGCTCGGTTCTCGCGACATCTCCGTGTGAACTACCCCCATAGCCCCCATGTCGTTTGAACCCGGCCCCCTTTGCTTATGGTCGAAGCGATTGTACTCCAGGACTCCAGACTGCCGACTTAGCGGTCGGAGCAGCGGATGTTGGGTCAGAGATGTTGTGTCATGGCCGCCCCGACCATCTATTCCTGTCCACGATGGAAGGCTGTTGCAAGGAACAGATGTTTCGTTTGGGCCAGGACCACTGCATGAAAATAGGTGGGGGCAAGGGTAGTTGTCCGACGGATCAGGCTCGTCCTGACGGACGAACCGACGCAGCCAACTGACCCCAGCCTCCCTCCTTGGTCTGACCGCATAGCCCCACTTTGAAAGTGCTACGGTCGCGTCCTCACACCTGCCGTCCCTGGCTCCGGGGTTCTGCAGATCCGAATCAGCGACTCTAACGCCGCCGCTACGAATAGCATTATCGACCCCGACTAGCCTCCTTTGCCCAAACTGCCCTGAAGAATCCAAGAACGAAAAGATGCTCAACACCCCCATCTCCCGAATCAATCGGTGGGCCGCCAGCCCCCGTTCGCAGCCCGATTGATCGCCCCCGCACCAAAGAACTGATGTCGCGACACGGTTGTTCTGTTGCAAAAACGGTATCAACATCCTCTTTCCAGTTCTGTGCTCCTGACAGTTTGTGTACCAGTGATATTCCAACCAGTCTCTACAAACCTGAATCGGTCGCCTTCCTGCGGACTGGATAGGACATAAACAGGTACCGATTGGCTACTTGACATAGCCAATCCTATCGATCCTCAAGGGGGATAACGCTCGAGTCATAACGGGAACCGTCTCGGCAAGATCGGCTTCAGACCGCCTGCAGGAAAGCTCGTAGATTGGCCCCTTCACCGGCGATTTTCAATTTCTTCCGGATCTTCTTACGCTGGTTGTGGACAGTATGTATTGATGTGTGCAGCGCTTCGGCGATTGCCCCGGTCGACAGACCGGACTTTACCATGTTGCATATTTCCAGTTCACGGGGTGACAACCGCGCAAACCTTCGATCCAATTCCTGAACGAAGGGGGAGGTAACACCGTCAAGACAGGTCTCGAGGAAATCCACGTAGTCGTGATTAATGCCGGCCTGGTTCTTCAAACTCTGAATAATCGGCATCAGGATACGGTCGACGTTGGCTTGAACCTGTCGCTGCAATTGCTTTTTTTCATCTTCGATCTGAGACAGGACTTCTCTGAGGGCGATGTTCTTCTCTCTCAAAGCCTGTTGTTCCGCGTCCAGTTGTCGGTTGGTCGCGCGAAGCCGTTCCTCGGTCCGCTTGAGACGGGAGACATCGGTTACCACCGCGAAGCTGCCGACAAAATTGCCGGCGGCATCAAACAACGCCTGAGGAGAAACAATGACGGGAAGGTTGTAACCGCTCTTCGCTTTGAACACCACTTCGTACGGCCGGTAGCCTTCATCCTTGTTGTGAGCAATACGGTCGTAGAACTCGGCCTGGTCGTTGTCATTGAGGAAAACCGCCGCTGACTTTCCTTTCAGCTCCCCTCGGGAGTATCCGAACATTTTGCAGAAACGATCGTTGGCATAAGTGATGTTACAGTTCTCATCGAACACGCCGAGACCTTCGTTCATAGAATCGACCAAAAGGCGATACCGTTTCTCACTTTCCTCCAGGGCGATTCGGTCATTCTGACGCTGGACAAGTCGCCAGGTTTCCTGGGCCAGCAGGCAGAGTTGGCGCGCGTCATCGGCCGTGTAGGGAGTAGCTTTGTTGGCCACCCCGGCCACCGCCACAACGATCTCCTGGTGGAAGACCGGCACACTCATCTGACGCTTAATCGGTCCCTGTGTTCCGGGAAAACCTCGTTTGAGCGGATCGGCTGTAACAGGTTCATTGGTAATAACGATCTCGCCGGTGCGGACGGCATCCGCCCAGGAACCAGCTGAAGCCAGCGAACAGACAAGAGCACGATCAGCAATCAGTTTCTCCCGACCGCTCGGCCGGCGCCAACTCGGGATCGTCAGTGACGCGCCGTCATCACTGACGAGCGCCAGGAAACCCATCTCGCTTGAGGTTAGCTTGAGATTCTCGGCCAGGGCCAGATCTGTGAGCTCGCGAACCGAACCAACCGAGGTCCGGCCCAGCACCAGGATGGCACCAAGACATGCTGCCTCAAGGCTGTCAGACAAGTCCTCCGACAGCACCGGCCCTATTGACTCAGGCAACCTTGTTACGAGAGATTTCTCAACCCTTCCGAAAGTGGGCATCCGAAAACCCGTTGATTCAGGTAGATTCCGGCCTGCGCGGGAATGACTCGCAGTGGCAGGAAGTTGCTGTTCTTCGCTTAGCTTCGAGTATCTCAACAGCCGGCCTATACTTATGCGGCACGCTTGAGATTTTCGGGCGGGTACAGATTTCATTTTCGCCTTAACGGCCATTTTATCTCCAGCATCAGCCTGGTTTCACTGAGGCCTTACGAACGCACGCCGGGGGTTCACCACCCACCGGCACATCAGTCATCACTAATATCGGCATGATTGTGCAGATTCTGCACACCCGACTCGACCAAAGTCGCTGGGTTGAACCAGCACAAAAACCGGTTGCCATTTCGATTGTGGGGAACATATTAGGCCAGTCAGGTGGAAACCACGCTGACTAAGTTGCGTACTATAATACGGGCGGTTGAACGCCCGGAGTGGTAATGTGAATATGTTTTTGGGACACTACACCAGGTGTGTATGAGTTACAGGTCTGACAGCAACGATACCCCCGAATCCCTTCGCGACCGTGGACAGCGGTACTGTGCGGACCCGTGGGATGTCAATCGAGGCGAGAACGGCCACACCAGAGCGGCAGTGCTCGACCGGCGATCATGGTGGTTACTGTTCGCCTGGCTCCCGGTGGCTGCTGTTTTGACTCTGACTCTTGCTGCCGAGGCATGGACTCAAGCGGCGCCTCCTCGACCACCTGACGACGATCCGTCACCGGGTCGGGTTAGAGTTGTGCTCAAAAGCGATGCGCGCGAACTAGCCGGCGACTACCTGGCCTTCCTCAATCAAATTCAGGTTCTATCCGAGGACTACGATCGGTACTTCGCTGATTTCCATCAGGAGCACGCAGAGAAGCTTCAGGAGCAGCTTAGGAAAATCTCCATCAGTCTCAGCGATAGCGCCTACTTCAGCGACTTCACGCAACTAAGCAAAGATCTGGCTCGACTCCACGATGAACTGCGGCTGCAAGAGGAGGAATTGGCCAGGCTACTTAAGGAGAAGACTCAAGAGAAGCAATCCCGCCAAGGCGCCCATGTTTCGTCGGACCTGAGGATCCGCCGCCTGACCAGCAGCCTGCTCCGCGAATTGAATATGCTGAATACTCAACTGGAAGAGGATATCAACGAGCGATTCGCTGCCGACAAAGTGACCTCGGCGATTGTGCAACAGTATATCAGAGCGGTGATTGTGACGGCGAATATAGAGAGAGCGGCCAGTCAACACGCAATGGTCGTCAGGATCGGCCAGGGGGAGTATTTGGAACCGCTGGTTATTGAATTGGATTTGAAAGAGCTTGAAGGTCTCACGGACGCGCTGGAGGATATCGAACTGTTTGAAATCGGAGCCGTACCGGCTCCATCCATGCCGCCCAGGGTACATCGCCTGCCCGAAGCGACCGCCGTTAGCCCCGTTGACCCGGTTCCACCGCGGCCACTCGCTGAGGTCGGAGATAAGCGGATCGTTTATCATCATAAATCAGGTGAAGCCGGGCTGAGGCTCCAGATTGTCGATAGCGCCCGCACTACATCGGCCATAACACCGATCTACGTAATGAACTCTTTCGGATCTCTCGAGATTGAAGGCTGGGACCGTGACTGGATCCTGGTCAGCGCCGAAATTGAGATCGCCGCCGAGAATTCCGACGAAGCCGACGCTTTGGCTGATCGCATTGATCTGAGAATTCATAACAAGTCCAACGCCGTCTACGTCGAAACAGTCCTGCCGCAGTTGACCGATCCGCAGACCAGAGTGGTCAGTGCTAACATTGAAATCAAAGCACCGACCGACAACCCCCTAAACTGTCGCAATTCGCACGGTAGGGTCTACGTGGCCGGGTTCGACAACGGAGTAAAACTTAACGCCAACCATTGCGATGTCAGAGTGCGTGGTATTGTCGGCGGTGTGGAAGTCGTCAACAGTATGGGGCGGCTCGTTATCTCCGATGTGTCCGGTCGCATGGAACTGAAAAACGCCTATGAACTGCTGGAAGTGTCGCGCTGCAAGGGACCGATGACAATCGAAAACGCCTTTGCCCGGATTGAACTATCCAACTGTTCCGGAAACGTCAGAGTGCGCAATAGTGGCGCTATAGATGTGTCTGACCATACCGGCGATCTGGAAATCGACAACAACAACGGTGTTGTCATGGTCCGGAACCTCGAGGGTAATCTGCAAGTGGTCAGCTCGTTGCACCCGGTTGTTATCGAGAACATTCGCGGCTCAGCCGGACTGGAGAACGTGCGCGGCGCTATTCGGATCGATGGGGTCGAGGGCCCGCTGGCAGCCAGCAGTGTCCATGGTAGTATCACCGCCTCGGCGCTGAGCGGACCGCTGCATCTGGTTAGCAGCAACGGCATGATCGATTTGGCCCTTGACCGACCGATAGTCGGGCAGTCATCGATAATGTCCGACTACGGTAATATCAAACTGAAGCTCAAAGAGTCATCGGATCTCCTGCTGACCGTCGAAGCACTCGGCGGCGATATCCGAAGTGCCTTCCCCTTCCCTGTCCGGAAAACCGACAGCAGTCACACCTCTCGGATCGAACTTGGCCGGATGGTTGGATCGCTGGACGTCTCTGCCCGCGGCGCCGACATCGTCATCAGCACCGCCCGCTAACGGATAGTTGAATAACCCCGCAATCGTCAATGCGAGGTCGCCGGCCACAAGTGGCTCTTAAGGGCGACCGCTGCAATCTCAATTCGTTGGACAACTCGGAAAATGAGATTGCCGCGCAGCGGAAGAAGCCATTTATGGCCTCGCAATGACGGACAAAGAGGTTTTCCAAGACTCCTCAAGGCCAGTGCCCACCGGCCAGCTACCGATTTCGGAAAAGCAAGCTGATCAGATGATTGGCCTGGCCTTTGGTCAGACCTTCCGGTACTGCGATTTTTTGATCGCGCAGCAACCGGACCTGCTTCTCAGATGCCGGTGTTTGACGCCAGCGTGCGTTGCGGAGGACGAGTCCGACCGACTCCGGCAGATCCTGGCTAACACGGTTCTCGGCCTGCTGTATGGCTTCTTCGAGACGATTCGCGCGTGTGATGATTTTCTCTTCTTGGCGCCCACGAAGAATCACCTCCCAGTCTCCCAGTATCGTCGGGGCAACAAGGATAGCGGTGGCGTCGGCCAATCCCAGGCGATATCCGCCTCTGCCCCGATCTATCCAGGCAAAGTCGCTGAAGGGCTGTAATTCGGCCGGCGTTTCCAGATCCAGCAGGTTGATCCTCTCACAACGATAACGCAAATCGCTGAGAGACGTTGCTTTGTCGATGGGAATCCAGGGTCGATGGGTCTCCACCCAACGAATGTCGCGCTGCACTTCATCTGTGGTGTGACCCTCGAGATCGAACTGCTCCGCGAAGCCGAACAGGCTCGGGAGTGTTGTGAGACTGTGATCGCGAGTGACATCCACAATGTCGATGATGGTGACATTTTCTTTGCCTCGGTACTTACGAGTTCCCCGGCCGATCATCTGTGTGTACAGTAAAGCCGATTTTGTCGGGCGCGCCAGAATAATACCAGTAATCGAGGGTTCGTCATATCCTTCCGTAAGCACCATGCAATTGGCCAGCACTTGAATCCGGCCGGTGTGAAAATCCTCCAGGGCTTTTTCCCGTTTGGCGGGATCCATATCACCGGTAACTGCGGCGGCTGGGATACCCGCCTCTTGGAAGGCTTTGGCGACACTATTGGTATGGGCCACATCCACACAAAAGCAGAGGGTCTTGCGGTCCTTTAGATTGGAGCGGAAAACGTCGACGACCAAATCGTTACGGGGCGTAGTATTGACAGCCTGGGACAAACGCGACGTCACAAAATCCCCCATGCGGGTTCTCACCCGAGACAGGTCGACATCGGTTTCGACCCGATAACCCGCGACGGGAGCGAGCCATTTCGGAATCATTTCCGGCAAACTCCGCGAGAATGCGATTTCCTGGAAAACGGCATTGAGTCCCTGCCCATCTCCGCGTTTGGGAGTGGCTGTGAAGCCGACCAATAGCTTGGGGCTTTCGGGCGCTAATACACCGAAATAGTCTAGCACGCGCCTGTAAGTCGCGGCCGTTGCATGATGGGCTTCATCAACCACAACCAGGAAAAACCGGTCTGGATCAAGACGTTGAATACGATTCGACCCCCGGCGACCCAGTGTGGGTACGCTTGCTATCACAACGTCACAATCGGGGTCAGCGCTCCGGTCAGCCTGCTCAACCGCGACGTTTAACCCCGGATTAGTATCTTTGATCTTATCGTAAGCTTGATCAAGAAGTTCCTTTCGGTGAGCCAGAACCAGCATCTGTTTCTGCATGCGAAAATAGCGCGGAAATTTGGCGAAGATCACGGTTTTTCCGGATCCAGTGGGCAGGCAAATGAGTTGGCGCCGAACACCTGCCTGGTAGCGGTCCTTAATGGTCTTCAGACATTCGAGCTGGTAATCTCGTAGATGATACTCTTTCCTCATAGAAGCCTTCTCATAGCTCTTCCCTCCGCAGCATAATGCCTGCGCATGTTTGAGTCAAGGCGCCTAGTGGTTTTCCGTCGTAAGCTGCCTCAACAACATTGGTAACTCTCCAGGAGTGGAGCGGCTGATAGTCCTGCTGTGCAACAAGGCCTTATGAGTAATCGCCGGGTCACACCGTCGATTGCATCGACGTCTAGACCCGACGAAACGATCTCCCGCAACAACCTGAGGACGTCTGCCAGCCACGAAGTATGTCAAGCCGGTAAACTTGTGGCCATGGCAGGATCGCAGGGATCCTTCCCCACGAATCACCCCAAAGTTATAGTTGAAAACAAAAGCTCGGTAAGATACCCTTCAGACGTATGTGCTACCGAGTCATTCTTTGTTTGACGCTTCTGCTGACGCCGGCAACGCTGGTAGCTCAGGACAGTAGCGGTCTGACCCCGGAACAGTTCGGGCTCAGGCACCTGTCGGAGTATCTCAGTCTTCAGCCGGACGACATCAGCTTTCGACCCGACTACACTGAGCCGGATTCGTTCCGCTTGCAGATAATCACCGATCTAATGCAGCATCCGCTACAGATGGTTGACTATACCGAGGCGCTGAGAGCGGCCCATGTCCCAAAACAACCGGAGGTGCTGGCCGGAATTTTGTTTACGGACCTGGCTGGCGAAAACCAAACTGTGCGCGGTCGACCCTATCGAGGTAAACCAGCCGAGCTTCATCGTGAGTACAACCTTCACTACCGCGACGTCGACCTCAATCAACTGCTCACTCGCGCCGCCACTTATCTGAACGTGATCTTTCCAGGCTCTACTGAGATGATGCTTTCCGAACTGACACCGTCGCAACGCGAGTTCCTTCGTCGAGAGTTCAAAGAGATCGTGGTTGTTCATGAGGAAGAAGAGTTCTTCACGGTGGAGCAAAGCGACTCGGTGGAAAAGGTGGAGGAGGGATACGCCGACGAGTTCGTTGAGTTCGGCTACAAAATCGACCCGGACCCGGTGGTCGCCGCCGGAATCGATTGCCTGCGGGAGATGATCTTAGAAGTGGGGAATCTGCAGAAGCGGATTCGGTCTGGCGGTACTTCGATCAAGGAGCTTCTTTCGACCACCGGCTACCTGCCCGACAATGTCGACCGCGAATCGTATCTGGGGTTGCAGACCGGTTGGAAAATCGGCGGTACCGGCAGTGACTACTACCAGGGGGACTACCAGTTCATTCTTGATTTGGGCGGCGACGATGTCTACGACCTCGAATACGATCCGGCGCATCCCCACGGAGTCATCATAATCGACCTGGGGGGCAACGACGCCTATCGTACTAAGAGTGATTTCGGACTCGCCTCGGGTTGCTTCTCAGTCGGACTGCTGCTGGATTTCGGCGGGGACGACCGCTACGACGCCCAGTCATTCGCCCTCGGCAGCGGCTTTTTTGGTTTCGGACTGCTTTATGATGCCGAAGGTGTCGACCGCTATGACGGCGACACCCACGTGCAGGGTGCTGCCAGTTTTGGCCTCGGGTTGTTGATCGACGAAGGAGGACGCGATATCTACAACGCCGCCCTCTACGCTCAGGGGTTCGGCTTCATAAGAGGGATCGGCCTGATCTATGAGACCGACGGAGCCGACAGCTATTACGCCGGCGGCAAATACAAAGATCTTCTGCGCTATAAGGACCACTACCTTTCGTTGTCGCAGGGCTTCGGCTACGGTTTGCGCCCCTGGATGTCGGGCGGCATCGGCGGCATCATCGATCTGAAAGGGAATGACTCCTACTACTCCGACATTTTTGCTCAGGCCGCCAGCTACTGGTGGTCGTTAGGATTGATCTACGACTCCTCCGGCAACGACAACTACCAGGCGTTCCAATACGCACAGGGCGCCGCCACTCACATGACGCTGGGTATCCTGATCGACGATTACGGTTCGGACGTATATTTCGGCAAGGGGTTGATGCATGGCTGCGGCCACGACTATTCCGCCGGGATCATTCTGGATCGCCACGGCGACGACACCTACACCGCGTATGATTTGTCACAGGGGGCCGGCTCGGCAAACGGTGTCGGCCTGCTTATCGACAGCGAAGGGAACGACCGGTACTTCGTCAAAAACCGACTCAACACCCAGGGCTACGGCAACCCGAGACGCGACTTCGGTTCTATCGGGCTGTTCATCGATCTTGGCGGTGATGATCAGTACCTCGGCAACGGCCAAAACGACTACTACTGGCGCACCGACTCCAAATGGGGCGGCGGTATGGATATTGAACTCAACCCGCCTGATTCCTCCGAGGCAAACCAATGAGACGGTCAAATGTGATAGCCATCATCGGGGCTTTGGTGTTATTGTTTGGCATGACTACATCCGCCGGAGCCGATGAAACCAGGACGAAATTCGATTCCCTGTTTGTGATCGCCTCGTCGGGGGGAGTGCAGTTCCGAGAGATGGTCGAACCGGCCAAAGACTCTATCGCGGCTATGGGCGAAGACGTGGCGCCATGGTTGATTGACAAATTCACCACCAAATCGGCCCGCGAACGCTGGACGATTATTCATGTACTCAAGCGGATCGGCTCACCGGCGGTACCATACCTGGTGCGCGCGCTGAAACGGAGCGACGGTCTGGTAGTGCAGCGGGTGTGTTGGGCCTTAGGGGATATCGCTGACTCGGCGGCAGTGGATCCACTTATTGACGTGCGTCATCATTCGCGCTGGCAGGTGCGTGACCAGGCTATCGGCGCCCTGGGCAAAATCGGTGCTTACCGGGCCGAGCCGGTGGTCATTGAGGCATTGACCGACAGTATCGGTCAGGTGCGCAAAGCGGCCGCGGTGTCATGCGGCAAACTGACCGCCGATGACGGCATAGCGCGTCTGGTGCATTTGTTGGGCGATGATTTCTATGGCGCCCGCATGTCGGCTATGGAGTCGCTCTTGAAGCTGGACACCACTTTCGTTGTGGTGGCGCTTTCAGACTCTATCGCGTCAGATAACAATTTTGTCGGCGATCTTGCCTGTCGCATCATGGGTCAATTGGGTACACCTCGGTGCATCGCCACGTTGTTGGTCCAGACACATGCGGACAGTCCTTCGCGGCGCGCTCATGCGGCAACGGCTCTTATTCACATGACCAGCCAAAACGCTGAGTCCGTCTGCAGTTTTCTTTCCATGCGAGAACCGGATCGTCTCGCCCGGTTGAAAATGACGTCCGCTCTTAACGCTGTTATCAATGAACAGTGACAACCTGAAGAACAAACTTCGCCGCTTCGACAGCTATATCCTACCTGCCGGTAAGCGAAGCGAAACTGTCCCCGCGCCCGATCATTACCAGTTGATGGCCGAGCATCTCGGGGGTGAGTTGGTATCCAACTACGCCGGCGTCTACTGTTTAGTGCGAACCCGTTATTCGCGACAGTATCGGCACGGCGCCTTGGAACTGGCGACCGATCGGTCGCTACGCCCTCTGACCCGTTCGGCCTTCACGGTGCAGGCGCAGCCGGGTCGCGTGGATCCGTCCTCACTGCTGTTTCTTGATACCGAAACCACCGGCCTTGGCGGCGCGGGGGCAGTGGCTTTTCTGATCGGGTGCGGCTCGTTGGTTGACAACGAATTCGAGGTGCGCCAGTATCTCATCCCCGATTATTCTGATGAAACCGCCATGCTTGAGGCCGTCCTCGTCGAACTGGGCGCCGACAAGACACTCGTCACCTACAACGGCGCCGCTTTCGACCTCCCTTTGCTGCGTGGGCGGATGATTGTCAACCGGGTGGCGCGCGACATTCCCACAGCCGACCATATCGACCTGCTGCACTCCGCTCGTCGACTCTTCCGCCGTCGCCTGGCCGACTGTACTCTGACCAATGTTGAGCGGGAGTTGTTCGACTTCCATCGCGATGACGACGTGCCCGGCTACATGATACCTTCGATCTATTTTGGCTGGCTATCCGAACGCCGTCTGGATGACATGGTCGGGGTGCTCGAACACAATCGCCTTGATATTGTCAGTCTCTGGTTTTTGGCCAATCATATCGCCCGCGCTTTTGAAAGCGACGGCGCCAGTCTGGATGCGGCCGATGATCTATACTCACTGGCCCGGGTGTATGCCAGAAGACGAGACAACGACAAAGTGGTCGATCTTTACGGCCGTATCAATGAGCTATCCGGCGGTCACAGCAAGCCGGATGTCGCCCTGTTCCATGCCCAGGCGTTTAAGCGGGCTGGCGATTTGGATCAGGCGGTTAGCCTCTGGCAGAGTATCTGCGAACAGGATGGGCGGGAGGCCTACTGGGCTAATCTGGAACTGGCTATGTACAACGAGCACAAGGCTAAAGATTACCACCGGGCTTACCATTATGCCCAGGTCGCGGCGCGTATCTGCCCGTATGGCGTCAGCCATCGTCCCCGGCTGAACCATCGGCTGCAACGCTTAGCCGCCAAGAAGAAACAGTAAGTACGGTCAAGCCTGTCTTTCGCGCTTCGCGCGCTTCCCAATTCCAAACGTACTACCAACCTCACCCTTCGACTCCCAGGCTGTGTCATAATCTACATTGCCGTCGTACAGAGTTGTGGTATCGTAGGGCGTTTTCGTTAGTAACGTTTTTTTCCGTTCAAATCGTCGTCTGATCGGTCAATATGTCCATGATCTTACAAAT
>JAUWIB010000002.1 GCA_030605565.1 bacterium | reverse complement strand
GACTGGGCGGCAACAAAAACGTCTGGCTGTAATCGGCGCGAATCTCTCTGGTCATGATACTCCTCAGTCTGATACTACCAACAGACTAAAAACATAATCACCCTAAATCAACTACAGAGTTTTGAGACAGCCTCCTTGCGGATGGGGCACCCAGCCCTGTTTTTCGCGCTGCGCGCGCCACCAGTTAATCAGCGCTCAGAAGATCAATCACCTTGGCGACGGACGCTTACTTGCCGTCGTCAGGCAACTCGTAGAAGTACTGAATATAATTCCAGGCGTCGATGGCTTTGTCGGCGTAGACGAAGAGTTCGACATCCTCAGGTGCGATGGTTCCCTCTTGCACCAAATAGTCGAAGTCGATCAAATTACGCCAGAATTTCTCACCGAAAAGAATTATCGGCAGCGGTTTGAGCTTGTGAGTTTGCACCAGCGTGAGCGCTTCGAACAGTTCATCGAGAGTACCGAAACCGCCGGGAAAAGCCACCAGCGCTTTGGCGCGCAGCATGAAGTGCATCTTGCGAACAGCGAAGTAGTGAAACTGGAAACACAATTCCGGCGTAATATACGGATTCGGCTCCTGCTCCAGCGGCAGAGTGATATTCATGCCGATCGTCTTGGCGCCGTTGTCGAAAGCGCCCCGATTGGCTGCTTCCATCACACCGGGTCCCCCACCGGTTATGATCACGAACTCGTGGTCATGGTTAAGTTGGCTTTCCTTCGAGACCAGCCGTCCGAATTCTCTGGCCTCGTCATAATAATGCGACTTGGCGAGGATGTTGCGAGCGATCCGCAACTGTTTCTTAAGCGATGCGTCATTGGGCATGCGCCGCAAACGGGTTTCGATCTTCTTGACGGCCGCAGCGGCCTCTTTCGGCTCCACGATTCGGGTACCGCCAAAGACGACAATAGTGGATCGGATATTCTCCTGCTGAAGAATGCCCTCCGGTTTCATCATCTCTACTTGTAACCGGAACGGTCGCGAAGAGTCCAGCGCCATGAAATCGTCGTCGTAGTAGGCGACCTTATAAGCGGGTGAGCGTTTCAACCGGGTCACCAATTGAGCTTTACTGGGAGAAGACTTTTTTGCCATGCTGTCGTTACATCCTATGTCGTGTGGTTCATACGCCGTCGTTTTGAATGAGTCTCAACTCAGGAGGCCACCGGATCCTTGTAGTGCTCCTCAAGCGACACCGAAGAGGACACTCCGAGACAGATGCCAAGTGATTGCGCTGCTTTTACCAGTGGGTGATCCGGCGTAACCGTGCGTATCCTCCCGGCCACGTCCTCAAGGGGTACCGCCACCATCTGCTGGTTTTGTAAACCGACCATTATGCCGGTCTGCCCGCGGACCACCATGTGAACCGCCTCGACCCCATAGCGAGTAGCCAGAAGGCGATCAAAGGCGCTGGGAGAACCGCCGCGCAGCAGGTGCCCCAGTATAGTCACGCGACACTCGATATTAGTCAGTCCCTCGACCTGCGCGGCCACCTGATGCGACACGCCGCCGAGCCGTATGGCATCGGGGGAGTTTGCAATGGTGCGCGCTACTGTCATCTCCCCTCCGACAGGACGAGAACCCTCGCCAACCACTACGATTGAGAAAGTCTTGCCGCGAGCGTTACGAGTTCGCACGGCGTCGCAGATAGCGTCGATATCGTACGGAAACTCCGGCATCAGAACGATGTCACCGCCACCCGCCAAACCGGCGCACAGGGCCAGCCACCCGGCGTAACGACCCATCACCTCGATAATCATCACCCGATGGTGCGACTGCGCCGTGGTATGAATTTTGTCTACGGCATCGGTTGCAGTCACGCAGGCGGAGTCGAAACCGAAGGTCACTTCGGTACCGAAAAGATCATTGTCGATAGTTTTGGGTACACCGACAATCGGCAGTCCTTCCTTGGCCATCCGGGCCGAAGCGGCCATGGTACCGTCACCGCCGATGGCAATCAGCGCATCCAGACCAAGCGACTCGAAATTGCGTACCGCCTGACTGGAGCGATCCAGATAGATGTACTCCTCGCCCTGGAGCACTGGAAAATGGAACGGGTCGGCACGGTTTGAGGTACCCAGAATGGTGCCGCCTCGGGCGAGTATGCCGGAGGCATCATCGATATCGATCTGACGATACCGGTTTTCGATCAGACCCTCGTAACCGTCGGAGAACCCGATCACTTCGAGATCGTAGTCGTTGTGCGCCGTCTTGACAATCGCTCTGATCGCGGCGTTGAGACCGGGGCAGTCACCACCACCGGTGAGAATACCGATTCTTCTGATTTCTTTACTCATGATCGTAATTTACCTCATCCAGTCGCCCTTGAAAACCAAAATCTTACCAAGTAGCTCCCAAGTAAGCACATTGTCTTTTTCGGCACAATTCCCCCTCACTTGAAGTTCTCCCCATTAACCATCAACTGGTTACGTACCTATTGCGGATAAAATTCTTGTTGTTTTGGGCGATAAATGATAGTAGGAAGCATGGTTGTGATAAAAACCAAATGACCACAGAAGGAATTTGATGCGGGTAAAACAGTTTTTGGTCTTGCCTCGACTGCCGAAACGAATCCTGGCTCTCCAGGAATTGGCGCAGAATCTCTGGTACTCATGGAACTGGGATCTGGTCAAGCTGTTCATACGGCTCGACCCGGAGATGTGGGAAGCATGCTATCAGAATCCAGTCAAAATGCTTTCCCGACTGCCACAGGAGAAACTGGAAAAGGCGGCTCAGGACGATGGTTTTGTGGCCAGTATTGACCGCGTACACCAGAAATATCGCGACTATATCGAGCGAAGAAAATGGTTCGACCAGAACTTCGGGGACCTAAACGGCAGCCGCCTGGCCTACTTTTCGTTGGAGTACGGTCTCGACACCGGGTTGCCGGTCTACTCAGGTGGTTTGGGTGTGCTGTCGGGTGACACTCTGAAATCGGCCTCTGACCTGGGACTGCCGGTGGTTGCCGTGGGATTGCTGTACCGGTACGGCTATTTCCGCCAGTTTCTCTCCAGCGACGGCTGGCAGCAAGAACGGTACGAAGAAAACGACTGGTACCACATGCCGGTGCAGTTGGTCAAAGGTGAAAACGATCAACCGCTCAGGATCGGTGTTGAGATTGACGGTACACCGGTGCAGGTTCAGGTTTGGAAAGTAATGGTCGGCGTCACGCCCTTGTTCCTGCTCGATACCAACATTCCGGAAAACTCGTCCAAGTGTCGCGAGATCACCTCGGTGCTATACGGCGGCGACAAAGACACACGCATCCGGCAGGAAATGATCCTGGGTATCGGCGGCGTGCGGGCGCTTCGGGCCATGGGTCTCCAGATCGACGCTTATCATCTCAACGAGGGACATTCCTGGTTCTTGACACTGGAGCGCATCCGCCGTTTGATGCAGGAGGAGCATCTCAGCTTCGCCGAGGCGTCTCAGTATGTCTGGTCGACCACGGTCTTTACTACCCATACACCGGTGCCGGCCGGCAACGAACGGTTCGACCCGGTGCTGGTACATCGTTACCTGGGCAAGTTCATTTCTGATTTGGGTATCAGTTGGAAGGAATTCCTGGCTCTGGGCCGCGTCTTCCCCAATGACGAAACGGAGTCGTTCTGTATGACGGTTGCGGCGCTGAAGCTGGCTGCTTTCGCCAATGGCGTATCCGAACTCCACGGTCAGATATCACGTCAGATGTGGCACAACATCTGGCCCGATCTGCCGACTGAGGAAATCCCGATCCGAGCCATCACCAACGGCGTGCATCCATCGTCCTGGATTTCCCACGACCTCAACGAACTGTACGAAAGCTACTTCGGCCCCCAATACCGCGAAAAGCCGGGCGATCTGAGCACCTGGAAACTGGTCCATCGTATCCCCGACGCCGAATTGTGGCGTATTCACAACCGTCGTCGGGAACGACTTGTTTTCTTTGCTCGCAAACGCCTTAACCAACAACTGATACGTCGCGGCGCCTCGCAAATGGTCATCCAGCGGGCCGATCAATTGCTTGATCCTCAGATATTGACGATCGGCTTTGCTCGTCGTTTCTCGACTTACAAGCGCGGCAATCTGATCTTCTCCGATCTCGACCGCCTCGATAAGATCCTCAATAACGAGGCTCGTCCGGTGCAGATTCTAATCTCCGGCAAGGCGCATCCGCTGGATACCCCGGGGAAGGAAATCATCAAGCAGATGGTTGCGTACACCTCCGAAGAACGGTTCAGACATCGGATCATCTTCCTGGAGGACTACGATATCAATGTCGCTCGGTATCTTGTGCAGGGGTGCGATGTCTGGCTGAATAATCCTCGGCGACCGCAGGAAGCCTCCGGTACCTCCGGCATGAAGGCGGCCTTGAACGGCGCACTCAACTTGTCCATCCTCGACGGCTGGTGGGTCGAAGGGTACGATGATACCACCGGATTCAAGATCGGCAATGGCGAGGAATATGACAACGTCGAGACACAAGATCATTTTGACGCCGAGATGCTGTACAACACGCTGGAGCGCGAAGTCGTCCCGCTGTTTTATGAGCGTAGTGAAATCGGCCTGCCGATGCAGTGGATTTCCAAGATGAAAGCAACAATCCAGATGGCCGGAGAGCGGTTCTCAAGCCAGCGGATGCTCAAGGATTACGCCAGACATTTCTACCTGCCGGCGATCGAGGCCGGACGCAGAATGCGCCAGGACCAGCATCGTCTGACCCGCGAGACCACCAACTGGGTGACCCGGGTCAGCAACAGTTGGGATAAGATCGACATCAGAAACGTCGATATTCCCGACTTGGGGGCGACACTTTATGTCGGACAGCAATTCCCTATTACCATCGAAGTTTTTCTGGGCGAAATCGGTCCGGATGATGTCGAGGTGCAGATTGTCTCGGGTCGTCTGAATTCACAGGAGCAGATCAGGGACTTCCAACCAGCGGAGGCCCAGCCGGCCAACGGCGGGCAGCCGTCCGACGATGGAGTTTACGCTTTCACCAGTGAGGTCACCTGCGGCGAGTCGGGGAGGTTTGGCATTGCCGCCCGCATCATCCCAAAGAACGAGAACATGCCTCACCCGTTCAAACCAAAACTTATCAGTTGGTGGTAGACGGGCGGCGGGTGGCCCGGACGTTCGGACCACACTGGTTATGGATCCCAGGCAAGAGGGACACACACGGTCGCCAAATAGCTCTGCATTCCGGGTCAAGCCCGGAATGACAGAGCATGGGAAGTCCTGAGTCAAGCGGATAACTTGCCGATCCCTACGGACACGCCACCGGCTCAGGCCCTCCGCTGAACATGTAATCTACCAAGTACACCAGATCGGAAATGTCGATATCGGCCGATCCGTCCTCTGCGCCTACCGGTCCACTGCCGTCGATATTCGCCTCAGCCCAGCATGCCGGCTCTGGGCCAGAAGTAAACATGTAGTCCACCAAGTAGACCAAGTCGGAGATGTCGATGATATCACCGACGTCGTAATCCACATTACCGCGAATTGGCGGCAGGCAGCAACCTTCACACGCATCACCTGTGCCGTCTCCGTCACTGTCGGCCTGGTCTGGATTGTAGACCGCCGGACAGTTGTCGCAAAGGTCACCAACGCCGTCTACATCAGAATCACTCTGGTCGGGGTTGTAAACGCTTGGGCAGTTGTCCTGATCGTTCGGCACACCATCCCCGTCAGGATCATTGGGGTCGGGGGCAACATAGACCTCCAGATACGGTGGGTAGGTACCCTCCTTGGAATAGAACTTGCTCCACTTCTCTCCGTAACGTGCCTGAATGACGATGCCGTAATTGCTCAAGGAACCATCGAGCCACTGATTCACGATATCTGAGATGTCCAGGCGGTACCAGTCCAAAGCAGGGCCGAAGTTGTAGCTCATGAAAGGCGAGGCTGAGTGAGAAATGTGAACATAGTCGTTCCAAGTTTCCTCAGTCCAGTCTTCAGTAATGGTGTAGAGATCGCAGTTGGTGTAATAGTCGTTTGGGCAGCGGAGGTAGCGATAGATATTGAGTGATGCGCTGTCGACCGTTTGCCCCGCAAACTCCGACAGGTCCCACTTTAGCATTATTCGCTGATGGTGACCGGCGCCATCAAAATCAGCCGTCCAGAGCCCGGTCTGCTCGACGGGATGGGGGTGACCGGCGCCGCCATCCGGGTCCGTGTACAGGTCATCGGACGGTTCCAGTTGCTGCCCTTGCAGTGGGCACGGATTTGTCGTACAATTGAGACCCTCGGCCCAGATACCACTGAGTCCATTGCACTCAGCCTGCGTACGGTCATCGTAGCACTCGGGATTCAGCGGATCGTCATAGACACAGCATCGACCAGTGGCCAAATCGTCGTCTGTTACCTCAACGTTGTCGAGACCAAACAGGTCCGCATCGGTACCATAGTACTGAAAACCGATCCGAATGGGCGTGGCGTTTCCGGCCCAGTCGGCTAGTGGCACGCTGACAAAATACCATTGATGAGCGGGGTACCCGGTGCCGTATGAGTCAAACACCTCCGTCCAACTGCTGCCATTGTCATCGGTGACATAAACCTTGAAATCGTGAGGATAGCTGTATCCTTGAAGCATATAGAAATCAACACGCAGTTGTGATGATGCCCCGGAGACGTCGAGTTCAGGCGTCAATAACCACTCGTCCTGAAGTGTGACAGGAAGATTGTCATCCCAGGTTACCAATGCAGCCTGGGTTCCACCCCCCGAAAAGGTCCCCAAGTGCCAGCCAAACCCTGAATTCAGGTTAAGCGTATCCCAACCTGTTGGTGGAAAAGTCGCCGACTCGAAGTCCTCCCAAAGAAACTGGTCTCTCTCCCCACTCGAGACCGGTGTCGGAGGGTTGCTGGCCGGTGGAAATACGCCCGTGGTTACCTCGATTCGGTTCTGTTGAACAACACACTCCGGGTCGCTTGACTCGGATAGCGCTATGGTGGAGACGGAAACAAACATGACCACCATGGCAACAAGTACTGCGATTCTAGTCATACCTCTTCTGCTTTCTCTTATAAAGTTTACACTAATCTATGAAACGGGTCTTGTTCGTTCATAAACCTACCTGTAGACGGGCCAGGAGGCGGTCTGCATGTTGATCCTCCCCGTATCCCGGAAGACCGCCGTCCCCGGCGAAACTAAGACAAGTCTGATAGTCTATCCTGAACCGGGCGTCGCCTGGGCCAATGCCCACATTGAATCCAATAGTGAGGAATGCACTCTGGTAGTCGCCATCAAGGTTGACGGCCTGATCCCACCACTGGTACTGGATGTAAGGCTGAAGGTAGCTGAATTGACCATTATTGAGGGGGAAGGTATAGCCGGCCTGCACCAGGAAGGCATTCATTTCGAGCTCTTCAAACGGCGCTTTGGCGATCTTGGTTGCATTGCTTGAATCGGCCCAAATCTCTGCGTAGTGTGGAATGTCTAATAGATCCTTGTAGGCCTTGCCGAAGAATGCTTCACCGCGCAACTGTAGATTACGGGCATCGTAATCGAATCCAACGATGGCCCGATAACCGTCGTAGACAGCCTTGTCTTCAATCCAGATAATAGTGTAATCGTCGCGCGCGCCACCGGGAACCGGGATAGAATCCTTTCTTACGAAAGGCGCGTTCCATCTCCAGGAAGTATAGCTGCCGGCAAGGGTAAAGTCAGGAAACGGAGTCCTGTAATGAACGCCTAGATTGATGTCATGTTCGTCATCAAGTGTTCCGCCGGTGCCCTCCGCGACAACAAGCTGCGCCAGCAAACCTGAGTGTTCGCCAAAGTCTCTTTCGAACTCTACTTTGGCCCCGAGCGGATGGCAGGGACTGTACTTCATAGCGAATAGTGGCTTTTCTGCCGTGAGTAACTGAACACATTCCTGGTTCATCTCGAAACCGCGCAGAACATGACCCTTCGTCACTCCTACCTTCCAGTGCGGATGAGGCTTCAGCAGTATGCCGGCCTCCATCACAAGGAATCCACCAGCCAGGCAAGATGCCGATCCGACCTCCAGATTGTATTCCAGGTATTGCTCGTAGATACCCTCAATAAGTATCTTTGCTTCGCGGATCGTGAAGCCGCTCTCGGCACGCCGCGCCTTTGCAATGAAATACGTTGAATCCCCGCTTGAGTATGATTCAGCCTGCAGGGCCATTTCCAAATGAACCGATGGTAAATAGTGCTTTTGTGAAGACGAGTCCTGACCGACTAGTGTGCTCGCGCACCCTAAGGCCATCATAAATCCAAGGACTGTCGTGAATTTAATTCGTGTAAACATGTTTCAAAACATCTTCCTGGTGTTAAGGCTTTCATACAGTGCCATATCTCCGAATCCCTTAGCGAAGAATGAAAGATCGGAACTGTGACTTGGGCGATTGGCTTGCCGATGGTAGACGCGGACATGCGCCTCCCGGCCAACCTAAAGCGCCAACCGCAACCCACCATACATTATGCGACCGTAAACCGGCGCATACATGAAGGCCGCATCGTCTACGTGCTTCTCTTTCTGCGTGTAATCCGTCAGGTTTCTTGCTCCAATGTACAGATTGTAACGGTCGAAAAGTGTTTTCGATATCTTCGCATTGAGGATTACAAAGGATTCGGTTTCGTGGATCTTCACGTCTCCAGGATCAGCCGGTTCCGTCAGATCGAGAAACATCTTGCCCTTATAATCCGTGTCGAGCACCAAACTCCACGTCGACGGCGTATACTTCACCTTCAACCCACCTGCGATTTCCGGGTAGCGTGAGATGTTCTTGCTGACTTGTTCGAACTCGGTTCCAACCCAATCATCGCGAGGATTGTCATATTCGCCCTTGAAATACTCAAGCCGAACATCCACCGCTATATCCGCAGTCAAAGCAAATGAACCATTGAACTCGCATCCCATAACGAACGCGTCGTCGATATTCTCCCACTGGTATGTATATCCCAAATCAGCGACCTCACTGCCGGCTTCAGCGAAGGCAATCGCATCCTTTAGCTCAGTGCGGTATAGATTGAGACCGGCATTCCACCTGGCTTTTGTGTAGTCAGCGCTGACGGAATAGCTGAGTGATTTCTCAGGCTCTAAAGCACTCCCCTTGTATACCCGGGGCGATCCGCTGCACAGATGAAGGTCCTCCGAGAATCCGTAAGGCACCCTGAAACCACTACCAACGGCGCCGCGCAAGACAAGGGCGCGAGTAGCGCTGTACTTGACGGCTAGACGGGGGTTGATCGTCGTTTCATTGTACTCCAGCGGTTGGAGTCCTTGCGGCATTACGTTTCCCGAACCGCGGAAATTATCTTCAGATGAATGGTAATCGAATCGCAACCCGCCGACGATTTCAAGTCGGTCGGTCACTCGAAACTCGTCCTGAAGGTACGCGCCGATATCTGTGGCTTCCTTCTCGGAAGTTGAGGTGTACGCTTCTTCGGTGTCAATATCCATATACATCCCGCGCTCGTCCAAATTATCGTGGCTGAACTGGACCCCCGCAAGGAGCCGGTGCTGCCGGTGAAGGGGATGCACCAGATTGAGACTGGCCACGAGAAGCTGCTCCTCAGCGATATATGGACGCAGCAGTTCAACAGGCGGCGACTCACCCTTCGCCTCCTCATAGTCGCCCAAGAACGTGTCGTTGGTGGCGTCCCGCTTGTGTTGTGTCAAGGTGACATTCACGCTGATTTCATCGGCGGACGGCAACCACACATGATAATCAAGCTGCACTGTGTTGCGATCGGTGATAATACGTTCGGCGCCGGGAGCAAACGGATTCTCAAACTGGTTGTCGGTCAACCAGCCACCCTGACGCATTTCGTTCATCACGCGGCCGCGCAGCACCAGTTGATCCGATGCCAGTACGTCGTCGAAAAAGAGGTTGAACCCGGCATTCTTGGCGCTGGAGCGCACGCGATCGATCCAGCCATCGGGCTTATAGACGCCCCCCGGCGCATTCTTATCGCCGGTTTCATCAATCTCGCTTCCTTTGCTTTGCTGGGCAAACAGAAAAACACCGAGGTTATCCTTACGTACGTTTGCCGTGATTTCATACTTGTTGGTGCCGTGTTCACCCATCTCGATACCGATACTTCCTTCGGTCTTTCGAGGAATGGAGGAAATGATATTGATAGCGCCGGCCACAGCGTTACTTCCATACAGTGCGGAGCCTGCTCCCTTGACAACTTCAATCCGGTCAACGTCGGCTGTGCTCAACTGCTGCAAGCCATAAACGCCGGCCAGACCGGAATAGACCGGTTGACCGTCAAGCAGAACCTGGGTGTGGTCAGCGCCCAAACCCTGCATACGCAGAATAGTGAAATTACACCCTTGACACTGTTGCTCGACGCGTACGCCGGATTCGCCGTCCAGTGCTTCGAAGATACTATGCGCAGATTTATCCTCTATCGATGCCCGCGTTATCACTTCCGTGTGAACAGGCGCCTCCCTGACATACCTCGGAGTGCGAGTACCGGTGATCACAATACCGGCGGTTTCGAGAGGTGTGCTGACTAACTCAAAATCGAGTTCCAATGTCCGGTCGCCGTTCACATTTATCGGTTCAGTTGATGTCGCGTAACCCACCGATGAGACCACTAAAGTATAATGACCTGATGGAACGTAACGCAATACGAAGCGTCCATTCTCGTCAGCAGCACTGCTTATTTGGGTACCTTCGATCTGAATCGTCGCAAATGGAATAGGTGCACCGGTCTCAGACTCCTCGACCATTCCCTTGATAGATGCCCCACCACTCCATGCACTGTTGGCGACAAAGAGTCCGGCCAGTGATAGTGATAATAGTATTCGTAGCACTCGCTCACCTCATTAATATAGCTTCTCGTTCCAGGTATCTGTTTAGATACCGCTGTTCGATTCACATTTAGCTGATAACGAGGAGGCTTGGCGGTGAGCGACCCGACTGAACTGAAACTTCGCGTTCGATGTATCCGGCGGATTCAGAGCCGGCATATCGTTGTGGTGTGCTTTTAGGATCCTCAAAGACAACAACGCACGCTACGGTTGCCCTATGGATCGAGTTGCCAATTGCCCCGATAACCTGATAGTCCTGGTCAGAGTGGGTGTGATTTCCTCCGGAATCTGTCTCGGGGACGGCATGGCTGTGGACAATCATGCGACCATCCGGCAACTCATGGAGATGCATTGACATTGGGATAACAGCAATGAACACGCCGAGGGCGCACTGAACAAACAGTGCGATGGCCTTCAAACCAATGGAGAAGCGTTCGGATATGCTGTTACGAATCGGCATCGACAAAGCTCAAGTGAAATTGAATTTCGTTTTC
>JAUWIB010000094.1 GCA_030605565.1 bacterium | reverse complement strand
GACTGGGCGGCAACAAAAACGTCTGGCTGTAATCGGCGCGAATCTCTCTGGTCATGATACTCCTCAGTCTGATACTACCAACAGACTAAAAACATAATCACCCTAAATCAACTACAGAGTTTTGAGACAGCCTCCTTGCGGTGGGTTTCCAGTGTGCCCTAAAGTCCCTATCGTGTGCCTAGTCTGTTTCAAAGCCAGTAATCTAAACTAGAAACCCGGGGCAAGCCCACGGGCCACTAAATCTACGAAGACCCTCACCCCCCTCAAAAACCCCACAACATCACTGCAAAATCCTGCCCGCCCCCCGTAGGTAAAGGAACATTCTATGCCTACGACCAAGAAACAGTCTTGACCGTCAACTCACCCGCGCCTACCGCCTTCTGAAACACCTCCAACTCATGCCGGCTTCAGAATCACCACCGATTCTATTATCCGAGGAACAAAAATACCCAAAACGAACCCATTTCGGATACAGAACTGGATGCCGGATCAAGTCAGTAGAACCGTAGGTCGAAACCCCTGTGGTTTCGACATCGGCGAAGCCGGTTCCTCACTTCACCCGTAACAAAAACACAACCAATCCCATCCAAAATGCGGCTGCGCGTTCTTCTACAAAGGACCCGCCCATGGCCACGAGCGCAAAACAGATTGCCGCCAATCGGCGTAACGCCAGGAAATCCACTGGACCCCGGACGCCCGAGGGCAAAGCTGTCGCCAGCCGCAACGCCATCACCCACGGCCTTCATGCCTGCGACATTATCCTTAAATCTCCCCATCTCACCGAGGACCGCACCCAATACGAGCAACTCGTCGACTCCTTGATCGACGAACTCAAACCAAAAGGCATCCTCCAGGAACACCTCGTCCTGAAAATAGCCAACTCCCTTTGGCGCTACCGCCGCGTCATCAACGCCGAGACCGCTCGGACCAACCGTCAACTCGAATCCGCCGCCGATGACATTCGCCGCGGCCATCTCCTTACTATCTTCGATGATCCCAACGAATTCGACGATGAAACCGCCGCCCGGCACAAGGCCAATCTTGTCGGCTCCAAATCGGTTCCACGCGAGTCATTTCGCACCAGCCTCCAATACTACGAGATGCGCCTCGACCGCCAACTCACCCGCGCCTACCGGCTCCTGAATCACCTCCAAAACCCCCAACCCCCACCAATTCCCAAACCAAAACACAAAAATACACAAAACGAACCCATTTCCACACCGCTGGGCGTCGTTCCCACAGCAAACTGATGGGCCACCCGTGTCATGCTGGGCGCAGTCGAAGCATCGAACGACGACAGACGGGAACGTCTGCCCACCCACAGAACAAGACTGGACCCCGGCCTTCGCCGGGGAAACAGAGACCCTACAACAGAGATCCGTAAATCTCAACCAACTGCTCGAAGTAGCGCTCCCAGGTGAATGTCGCCGCCCTGGCCCGGCCGGCATGGATCAGCATGTCGCGGAAGGGCGGGTCATCGAGCAATCGCTCAACGGCCGCGCGGGATGTGGCGGGGTCGTCGGGCGGTACGAGGACGGCTGCTTCGGCGGCAACCTCGGCCGATGCCGAACAGTTCGACGTGATAACCGGCGAGCCGTGGCTCATCGCCTCCAAAATCGGTAGTCCGAATCCCTCCTCCCAGGACGGCAAGAGGGTGGCGATGGCATAGCGATACAGTGCGGACAACTCATGGTCGTTCACCTGATCGAACAAATGCAGGCGGGTGCGGTCAATCTTCCCCAGACAGTTCTTGACATGTTCTTCGTAGCCAAAGCCGGGTTGGCCGACCAGCACCAGGTTGACCCTCGGCAGCGATGCGACCGCCTCGACGACGTGACCCAGGTTCTTGCGATACTCCAGCCGACCCACAAAGAGCACGTACCTGGTTGCGACCAGGCCCGCTAGCGCCGGTGGCACGGGTGGATCATCATTCTCAGGCGGAATCTCAACCCCAAGATGCGCCACCGCTACTTTTTCAGGTGGCGCGAGGTCGAGTTCGAGCAGGTTGGTGCGAGTGGTTTCGCTGTCGGTCACGACAAAGTCAACCCGGGTCAGTTCGCGCCGCATACGAGCGCCGATCTTCTTCTGAAACGACGGACTTTGATACCGGTTCGGATACAGACTCCAGACATCGTGGAGTGTATAGACCGATCGACGCCCTCTCATTCGCGGCAGCCGGTGGCACAGCCCGTGGACGATGTCGAACGACTCCCCCCACCATCGGTCGGTAAATAAGGATTTCATGAGTGATAGCTCCCGCGCCAGACTCTCCGGCGGTTGTTCCGAGCGGTAGTAGCCCTGCCCGGCTACTTCGGGGTGTCGTTGCGCCTGCTTCAACGTATGAAAGCAAACTTGCGCGATACCGCCGTAAGCTGAGTGAGCCAGGGCAGTGACATCATAGCCGATGCGAATCATGAGTGACCCGGGTCGCAGGTGACCATGAGCGGTCTAACCGGCCTTGCCGGCATGGGCCGCAGACAGTTGGTTTAGGAGACCGATGATGTTCTCGGCTTTGAACGGTTTCTGCAGAAACCCGTCGGCTGATGCCAGGGTCGGATCGGAATCGATCTCGTAATGGGATGCAAAACGGGTGGTGAGAACTACCGGCATCTCAGGGTTCTTCTCTTTGATTTTATTCATCAACGTGATGCCGTCAGTGGCAGGCATTCGAATATCGGTGATGACGGCGTCAATGTCACCATTATTCAATTCCTTGAGCGCTTCGTCGGCGCTGGAAACAGAGAGGGGCACATAGTTGTTGGCCCGCAGCATATCGGTGAGCATCTCACGGAAAGAGTCATCGTCGTCGACCACCATGATGCGTCGAAGAGCACCGGTTATCCGCTCCGGTTTGCCGGCCATAGTGCTTTCGATCAGTTCTTCAATACGAGAAATACGAAACGGTTTAGCCAGAAATCCATCAGCCGAGGCCCGACCGATCATCTCGGCCGAAGGATAACCGGTGATCAGAAGCACCGGCATCCGAGGGTAGTAGCGGCGGACTTTCTTGAGCAGTCCAATGCCGCCCATTCCCGGCATCTTTATATCGGAAATCATCAGGTCGTACTTCTCATCTTTTTTCAGACGCTCCAGTGCGGTCACACTATCGGGCACGCCCACAGCCTGATAGCCTACGCCGTTCAGAGTGTCGACCAGCAGATCCAACAGATTGGCGTCGTCGTCGACTACCAGTATCCTGGCTCGGGATTCATGCATATCACTACGACCTGATTATGTCCAGAAGCTTCTGCCTGGTTTCTTCCAAAAGGTCCTTGTTGTTGGCCTCGATATTCAACCTCAACAACGGTTCGGTGTTGGAAGGGCGCAGATTAAACCAGAAATGGTCGGACTGCACCGTCAGACCGTCCTCGGTGTCCTGATGGTCGTCTGAGAAGGCTGCTGTCACGGCCTCCAGTTTGGCTGGGATCGACTGCACCCGGCTGTTGATTTCGCCGGTTCGAAAGTACGGATCTATCTCAGCCACCATCTCATGCAGCGGCCGGTCTTCTCTGGAAATGAGTTCCAGACAGACCAGAAATGCGATCAGCCCGGAATCGGCAAACCAGTTGTCGCGAAAGTAGAAATGGCCGGAATGTTCGCCGCCGAAAATGGCGCTATGTTTTTTCATCAACGGCTTTATGAACGCATGTCCCACGCGAGTGCGGACCGGTGTGCCGCCGAGTCGTTCGATCAACTCAGGCACCGCTCGCGAGCAGATCAGGTTGTAAAGAATCGTCTCTTTTGGATGCTTCGACAGTAGCGACTTGCTTACTAAAGCCGTGACGACGTCGCCACCCAGTGGCGTACCGAACTTGTCGACCAGGAACATCCGGTCGGCATCACCGTCAAAAGCCACCCCGAAATCGGCGTTGACTTCTTTGATCTTCGCCTGCAAATCGCGCAGGTTCTCAACTTCGATCGGCGAGGCCGGATGATTCGGGAAGCTGCCGTCCAGTTCGAAGAAAAGGCGGACGACCTCGATAGGCAGTTGGTCGAGAACCGGCGGCAGCGTCATCCCGGCCATACCGTTGCCGGCATCGATCACGATTCGGTATGGTTTGACGGCGGTCGCATCGATGAATGAAAGACAGTGAGCAGCATAGTCCTCACCAATATTCTTGCGCACAATCATCCCTCGCGATGGCGACCGTCTGAGTTCGTCACTTTCCTGAATGATCTTCAGTATCTGCTGTAAACCATCCTGGCCCGATAGCGGCTCGGCGTTCTTGCGACAGATTTTGAAGCCGTTGTACTGTTTGGGATTGTGACTGGCCGTAATCATCACTCCGGCGTCATAACCGAACTTGCCGACGGCAAAGTAGATTCCATCGGTCGAGGTTAGTCCCAAATCGATCACGTCGACCCCGGCATCATTGATACCACGCGCGAGTTGATCGAAAAACTCGTCGGAAGACATCCGCATATCACGTCCGACGGCAATCGTCTTCGGTTTGAGGAAGCCAGCCAGAACATGACCGATTTGATAGGCGGTTTCACCGTTCAACTGGTCGGGAACGGTGCCGCGAATATCATACGCTTTGAAAATCGAGGAGTCTATTTGCATCTTGCATCCTTCACCATCCTTGTCCGCAAGCTAGGCAGCCGGATCGCAAACGTCAATTAAAACTACGCAGGGAATGGCTCTCCGGTGATCGACATCTCCGATTTGGTTTGCCTGGTCGACTACGCCTTCAACGGGAGTCCGGCGCCGCCGCCTGCGGGGAGTGAGGCTATAAACGGCCCTTTTTGAAAGGTCTCGTGCTCGGCAGATGTCCACATCTGCCGCTTGGACACGCCAGCCACGGATTGTTGCACGCCCCTGTCATCCCCAACATCTTCCTTGCTATCACCCTGTGCTTAGCGTACTTTCCCGGCATGAAGTTAGGTATTATCGGCAAGCCGCAGTGCGGCAAGACGACCGTGTTCAATGCCGCCGCCGGGCAGCAGGAAGCTGTGGGCGATTACAGCCAGGCATTGCACCGGGCCGTCATAAAGGTCCCCGACGAACGGGTCGACCGGCTGGCCGAACTGATGCAGCCGGACAAGCATACTTATGCCGAGATTGAGTTCCTCGACGCCCCGGGCTTCACCGGCAAGGGAAAAGATTCGACCGGGCTCAAGGTCACCAACGAGTTGCGCGAGATGGATGCGTTGATCATGGTCATCGATGCCTTCTCGCCGGAGGCTAACCCCGAGCGGTTTATCGGCAATCTCACCGATGAAATGATGTTAGCCGATCTGCTGGTCGTGGAAAACAATATCGAGAATAAGTCGCGCAAGCTGAAGCTGACGGGCGACAAGACGCTTCAATTGGAAATCGACTTGCTCCAAAAGTGTCGGGAGTCGCTTGAGGCCGAGCAGCCGCTGTTGCATCTGGAGCTTGAGGCCGGCGAAGAGAAGCGTATGCGCAACTACCAGTTTCTATCGAAGAAGCCGCTCTTGATTATGCTCAATATCGCCGAAGATGACTTGCCGAATCAGGATGCGATCTATCAAAAGTACGCCCATCTGATCCAGCCGGGCAAGCGCGAACTGGTTACACTGTGTGGTAAGATCCAGATGGAGTTGGCGACCCTTTCGCCTGAGGAGCAGCGGGCGTTCTTCGAAGACCTTGGCGTGACATCGTCCGCCATAGACAAGGTGATCCAGAAATCGTACGCGCTGTTGGGACTGATTTCGTTTCTCACCACCGGCAAGCCGGATGTGCGGGCGTGGACGATCAAGTATGGTACGACGGCCCATAAGGCGGCCGGAGCTATTCATAGCGACATTGAGCGCGGGTTCATCCGCGCCGAAGTGACACCGTATGAAGACTACATCAAGTACGAAACGATACCGGCACTCAAGGCAGCCGGCAAGACACGCCTGGAGGGAAAGGACTACATCGTTCAGGATGGCGATGTGATCCTGTTTCGATTCAATGTCTGAATGCGACCTTGCGGAAACACAGGGCAGGCATATCCTGTTCAATACTTGAGCAGGTTTGCCGATAATCGTATCGTACAGTTTGAAATGGCGCCGAACTCGATAAGAGGCTGATGTGACAAGTGTAACGGACAAGCCGGATAAAGAAACTACCGACACTCAAACGCTGTCGATCCTCCCGCTTAAGGGAACGGTCGTCTATCCCTACCTGGTGGTTCCGCTGATGATTCAGGATGCGGACCAGACGCGGATGCTCGATGAGACTCTGATGCGTGGCGCTCGCATCGGACTGTTTCTGCAGAAAGACCTGGAGCAGGAGAACCCCGGCGCGGAGGATCTGCACAGCATCGGCACGGCTGGGAATATCCTCAAAATGCTCCGCTTCCCCGACGGCAGCGTGCGGTTTTTGATCCAGGGTCTGTCGCGTATCAGGATCAAGAAATTTGTCTCGTCCGAACCGTACCTGATAGCCCAGGTCGAGGAACTGGCTGAGATTGTCGACGACACGGTCGGAACCGAAGCGCTGCAGCGCAATCTTCTTGAGCAGATCAAGACTCTGACGGAGTTGGCTCCGTACCTCACCGAGGAGTTCCATGTGTCGGCCATCAATCAGGACACACCATCGAAACTTACCGACTTCGTGGCCTCCAGCTTGAACGTACCGCTGGCTGAAAAGCAGCGCCTGCTGACTCAGTTGAATGTTTTCAAACGGATGAAGCGACTCTATCTGGCATTGAACAAAGAGATCGAGGTGCTTGAACTATCGCGAAAGATTCAGGCGCAGGCGGCCAACGAACTGGGCAAGTCACAGCGTGATTATATTCTGCGCGAACAGCTCAAGGCGATCAAGAAGGAACTCGGTGACACCGACGATAAGTCGGATGTCGATGAATTCGCTGCCAAGATAGAAGCCGCCGAGATGCCCGAGCATGTCGAGCAAGCGGCGCGCAAGGAACTGGACCGCCTGTCACACATGGCGCCGTCATCGGCTGAGTACACTGTCTCGCGCACTTATCTCGACTGGCTGGTGACCCTGCCCTGGAATGTGACAACCAGGGACCATCTCGACTTGAAAGAGGCCAAGAAAGTACTTGATGAGGATCACCACGACCTGGAAAAAGTCAAAGATCGCATCCTGGAACATCTGGCCGTGCGCAAGCTCAAGAGTGATGTCAAGGGACCTATCCTTTGTTTCGTCGGTCCGCCGGGAGTCGGCAAGACTTCTCTGGGCAAATCGATTGCGCGGGCGATGGGTCGCAAGTTCGGACGCGTGTCGCTGGGCGGGATGCGGGACGAGGCGGAGATTCGCGGCCACAGACGCACCTACATCGGCGCTATGCCGGGTCGCGTGATCCAGATGATCAAACGCTGTGGCTCCAACAACCCGGTGATCATGCTCGACGAGGTCGACAAACTGGGCAGCGATTTCCGCGGTGACCCGTCGTCGGCTTTGCTGGAAGTGCTGGATCCGGAACAGAACGATTCGTTTTCCGATCACTACCTCGAACTGCCGTTCGACTTGTCGGGGATCATGTTCATCACCACGGCCAACTGGCTGGACCCGATCCCGGCCGTGCTGCGCGATCGTATGGAGATCATTCGGCTGCCCGGGTACACCGACATCGAAAAGCTGGCTATCGCTCGTATCCATCTCATACCGAAACAACTGGACAACCACGGTTTGAGTCAGTCGAAGCTGACTATTACCAGGAAGGCGATTCAGGTACTGATCGACGGTTACACTCGCGAGGCCGGGTTGCGCAACCTGGAACGTGAGATCGCGTCAGTGGCGCGTAAGGTTGCGCGGCGCGTGGCCTCGGGCTACAAGAAGAAAATCACCGTCGACGACAAGGATATCGCCAGGCTGCTGGGACCCCAACGATTCGTGCGCGAGGCTTTGGCGCGCCAGGGGAAGATCGGCGTGGTACCGGGGTTGGCCTACACATCGGTCGGCGGTGAACTGTTGTTTATAGAAGCTACCTCGATGCCCGGCAAGAAAGAGATGATCCTCACCGGACACCTTGGCGACGTCATGAAAGAATCGGCCCAGGCCGCTCTCTCCTTCCTGCGGTCGAATGCCGGCGACTTTGGTATCGAACCGGAGTTGTTCGAAACCAGGGAGATTCATATCCATGTTCCCTCGGGTGCCACGCCCAAAGACGGTCCCTCGGCAGGAATCGCCATGTTAGTAGCCATTGCGTCGCTGTTCACCGGCCGCACGGTCAAGCCGCTGCTGGCCATGACGGGTGAGATCACACTGCGCGGCCTGCTTCTGCCGATCGGCGGACTCAAGGAAAAACTACTGGCCGCTTACCGGGCGGGGGTGGAGACGGTCTTGCTGCCAGAGGAAAATCGCAAGGACTCCTCCGAACTGCCGACCGAGATCAAAAAGGGCATCAAGCTGAAGTTCTTTGCCGAAGCTTTGCCGGCTATCAAGTATGCTTTGGAAAAGGCGGCCTCAAAGAAAGCGACCCGGACCAAACGGGTCACTACCGGGAGCCGCAAATAAGAATCAAGGATGATTCATGAAGCTCGTCACAGCCGAGCGAATGCGCCTGATCGACCGCGAGACTATCGATAATCGCGGCATCCCCGGACCGGAGTTGATGGAAAATGCCGGGTGCGGTATAGCGCAGAAACTGATGGCGTTTGTGGTCGACACCGCCTCCGGTGAGACGGTGACAATCTTTTGTGGAAAAGGCAATAACGGCGGCGATGGATACGTCGTTGGGCGCTACCTCTTTCAGGCCGGGGCGAAAGTCACCATTTACTTTCTCGGACCCCTCGAAAAGCTGTCACCCGACGCACGGCTCAACTTCGATCGGGCCGCCGAGTCGGGTATTGACCTGCATGAAATCAAGGCTATCGGGGATTTGCCGGGCGAACTCGACAGCGACTACATTGTTGACGCCGTTTTCGGGACCGGTTTCGCCGGTGTGCCGCGCGGACTGAGCGCCGAGCTTATCGAGTATATCAACCGTCAACGGCAGACCACGATTGCGGTCGACATGCCCTCCGGGCTGAACGCCGACACCGGAACGCACGAAGGCGCAGTGGTCCATGCCGACTACACTTTCACGCTGGCCCTCCCCAAGTTTGGCCTCTACGTCTCGCCCGGACGCGAGCTGGCCGGAGCGGTAGTGACGGTACCGATTGGAATTCCCGATAACGTGGTGGCCCAGTTCGATCTCAAGGTCGACCTCATTACACCAGAGTTGGTAGCTGGGCAAATCCCCGAACGCAAACCGGACGGACACAAAGGCGACTTCGGAAAACTGTTTGCGCTGGCCGGCTCCACCGGCATGACCGGCGCGGCCGCCATGGCCGCCAGGAGTGCCTTGCGATCCGGGTGCGGTCTGGTCAAGGTCGGCTGCCCCCGCGCGACTCTGCCGGTGATTGCGTCCTTGGTCATGGAGGCCACATCCTGCCCACTTCCTGACGTAGCCAAAAAGGGCGCTCTGGCGCTACGCGGGCTGGGTGAGGTGCGCAAGCTGGCCGCTGAGCATGACGCCGTTGCTATCGGACCCGGAATTGGCAGGCATCATGAAACCAGTGAACTGGTCCGAAGGTTTGTCTCGACACTGGATCGGCCTATGGTCATTGATGCCGATGGACTCAACGCCTTCGTCGGTCACACTGACCTCCTCGCTAAAACAAAAGCACCAGCGGTGCTGACACCGCATCCGGGTGAATTCATGCGACTAACCGACGGCGCGCCGGCGCCGAACGATATCCATGAGCGGATCGAAACCGCGCGACGCTTCGCAACCGCGAACAACCTGGTTTTGGTCCTTAAAGGCAGCCCCACAATTGTCGCCGATGCACAACGGAACTGCTACCTCAACCCGACCGGCAACAGCGGCATGGCCACGGGTGGGTCGGGCGATGTCCTGACCGGCGCTATCGGATCGTTCCTGGCGCAGGGAATGAGTGCTGTCGATGCAGCCGTGTGCGGCGTCTACGTTCACGGTCTGGCCGGTGACCTGGCCGCCGATGAGTTGACTGAGCGCAGCGTCATGGCCGGTGACCTGATCGACTTCCTGCCACAAGCGTTCGAAACCCTCGGTTGTTAGCGACACATTTCCAACAGGCTTGTCTCCGCCGGCCACAAGTGGCATTCATCGGGGAGACACAAACCCGCCCCCTACGCGGGGTTACGTGACGCCCTTGTGAACAATGTTTTCTGTCACCTTGGTGTGCGACCTTTTGGGACAGCCTCAAGACGCCTCACGCCACGTTTCAGACACTGGCTACGGACAGGCCGCCGGTGGGAAGCCGAAGTTGAACATGTAATCCACCAAATGCACAAGGTCTGAAATGTCTATGTCGGCCGCTCCGTCTCCACCCGGATCGACAGGTCCGCTACCGTCGACGTTAGCCTCCTCCCAGCAGGGCGGTTCAGAGCCGCCGCTGAACATGTAGTCGACAAGGTAGACCAGATCGGAGATGTCGATATTATCTCCGGGATCGTAGTCGACATTACCGCGGAGCGGTGGTATGCAGCAACTTTGGGAAGGAAGAGCCGCGATGGCCGCCACCAGGTTCGGCCGCGGGCCGATATTCTGGGTGGCTGGGTAAGTCCCTGATTGCTGGGGTGTGCCGGTGGCTTTGAGTATGGTCCTGGCGGAGTCGGGCGGTAATGCGGTGCCGTAACCGCCCGGTGAACAACCACCCTGCTCCTTGTAGACGCTTTGCAAAATCGCTACCGCCGAGGCCACGTTCGGCGCGGCGCTGGAGGTGCCTCCAAATGAACTGTCGTACCAGTAGTCCTTGCCGTCGTCCGAATACAGCCAGCCGTAGCCGGTAGTGGTCACCATCTCGCCCCAGCCCTGAAGGTCCACGCGGGAACCATAGTTGGAGAACCATAGTCGCGAACGGTCAACATCGCTGCCGCCAAAGGCCGCGGGGACGGCGCCCGCACCTACAATGATGGCGCCTGAGTTGTTCTGCGGCAGGAACGGCCAGTGGCCACCGTTACCAGTGCTGTATATAGCGTCATCGAGATCCTCCTGGCCGTTGCCGGCGCACGCGACCACGTTGACACCGTTCCCAATGCAGGTGACTATGATATCGTACCATGGCTCGTACCACTCGACCGGCACCAATCCATCCTGCGACGGAGGACCTACATAGTTCGGGCCGGCTAGTTGTTGCTCAATCAGGAACACAGCTCCCGGCTGCCAGTATACCAAAGGTAGAACATGCAGCAGCGCGGTGCCAAGCTGCCAGCCGTGGGTGACAAAGTGAGTAGGCGCAGCCCACAGTCCCGCCCCGTGGCTGGCTCCGACAGTCCCCCAACTGTTGTTAAAACTGGCCAACTCTCCGAGGACCGCTGTGCCGTGGTTATCATCGTTGTGGGGGTCGCTGGGAGTGTAGCCGTCCGGGATCAGTTCGTCGTAGGAGGCCGCGATGTCCTCGTGATCCAGGTACCATGAATATTCGAAATCACATATCTTCGTACCGAAACAGCCACTCCCGTTGCCGCCGGTTTCCGCCCACGCCGAGATAGCGCCTATTCCGTCAGGAGCGTCGTTGAGGTACCCTTGCCTGAACTGATAATCATCAGGCAATGGCAGCGGCATTGGCAAAGGCTGAGCCAGAGCGATCTCGACTTCTGGCAGGGAGTTCAGTTGGTCAATCCAGTCTTCGGCACTGACACCACCGGGGACAGTCAGAATAAAGTAGTTGTTCAGGTCGGCGATACCGCGATTCAGGTTGTTTTCGGCGTTCTTGACCAGTTCGTCAATCAGTTCTTCGCTGGTGGGGGACATACGATGCCAGGCGCCGCCGGCCTCGGTGATTGACTTCATTATGTTCAGAGCCTCCGGAGATTTGAGAACCTGACTTGAACGGTCGACT
This sequence comes from bacterium, assembly GCA_030605565.1. Taxonomy (GTDB): domain Bacteria; phylum Zixibacteria; class MSB-5A5; order GN15; family FEB-12; genus JAJRTA01. The sequence goes on along the minus strand of JAUWIB010000094.1, from coordinate 1,969 downwards.
GGAAAACCCTCGGGGGCCAGACCGATATCCTCACCATCTGCAAACTTTACCTCGACATGGCGATGAGAATAGCCAGGGGCTATGATAGTCTTGTCCGGCTTGACGGGTAATTCACGGGGCCTGAAGTCGACCGCGTTGGCGGCAACAGTCAGACAAAAAGTCAGCAGCAACAGCAGCATCAGGGCTGTCTTCTTCACTGTACACATATCTATACTCCTCTATTTAGTAATCCTCTCACCGATTTCGTCGTCTCGTCAGGGCAAGCACAAATACAACCAGGAGCACCAACGAACACTTTCGTTTTCCTCACTTCCATTGCGCATCTTATACTATCCTTGAGTATTGTCCCGAACGTCGTGCTTGTTATCACCGCAAGAACGTAGACTGAACCTACCTAAATATCGCCAATTCCGGCTACTTTGTCAATCGATTAGTCTGTTTGGTGGTGGGTCAGTTTGGGGGTTCTGGCCGGGTTGACTCGATGAACGTCTTTTTTATGTCTCGAGGCGTGCGTGGAGAGTCTAATAGACCTTGCTGAATCACCTGAATCAGGCCATCGCGAAAACGGTCGCGCGGTTCAAAATCTCTCTCTTGAACGCGTAGCTTGATATTGTCGCTGCATACAACTCTGGCATCATCGTAACTTATAACGGTTTCGTGCTTGATAAAACTATGATCATTAGGCAATAAAATAACTGTAGGTCTGAATGTGTCCTTTTGGAAGTAAGATTGACGATAATCACCTGTTCAGGGGATCCGAATGGTTCAGTGATTATTACCCAAAGATGACCACCTAAGATGAATGATGAACCACAAGAACAATCGAAAGCCACTTCACTGATGGAAATACATCTCCATCTTGGCAAGATTTTCAATCTCCTCCAAAATGGACTCTATCTCCCCTTCTGTCTTCCCACCCGCTCGAAGGATTTCTCTGTAATCAATTCTAATCGAAGAGCCTTTGGGGTCCTGCCATTCTGCGAGAGTGTGCGTGAAATCGCGGAGTTCCCATCGAGACTTCGTCCCATGTTGGTCAAAAATCTCTCTTATGAGTTGATCCTCGGCATCCGATAATTTGTCCTCTCCGGGGTCCTCCACGAGAGATACTTCGTAATTTGCTGGTGTGGAAACAGCTTTTTCCCAGAGGCCACCGGTCCGGGAGTCACCGACTAGTAGGTTGAAAGATTGGCTCAAAACGGGACCGTGGTCCATAGAGACACAACAATCAAATGTGATAGGCCGCCCCAAGCGTAGGAATGCCTCCCTGTCTGCAAGGTAAAGCAACTTCATGAGTTTTAGATGGCTCATCGTACCGCCCCTCAATTTGAGGAACAGTGCTGCCATCTGCGCGGCCTTATCTTCTCTAAACGTCGGGTTCATGATAACATCTGATATATCGGCAAGAGATCCTCGTCAATCTACTCTACCGTATTATACACAATCGACGACTATATATCTGCCGGCAAAAACGCGATCAAGTTTTTTCTGCCACTTTGGCATGATACTGCACAAATGTATACTTGTCAAGCGAGAATTCATTTTGGACTTTCCCCAAAACATCTACGGGTTGAACAGCGATATTTGGTATTAGTGGTCGGCGTATGTCCCGGTGCACCGACAACTTTTCGGGGTGAACGCGGTAGACGAGGACGTCCACCGCGCACAAAATACCACAAAGGGGGGCAGTCTTGCGTCGTCCCAATGGAAGCCACTTCCAGTTCTCCTTTCTCTGTCATACTGGCGAAAGCCAGTATCCAGTCTTCGAATACAGACCTGGATGCCGGATCAAGTCCGGCATGACAAGTCGTTCGGCCGGTTCTTGATCTTAGATTGCCAGTCCCGTCTGGACCCTTGCGCTCCTCACGATTGGAATGTCGGGACCACAAGGGGCTCGACCCTACGACTGACTTCTACTTTTGGCTAAATAGTGAAAAGTTTCCCCAATTTCCTAAAACAACAGTTTCCACTT
>JAUWIB010000077.1 GCA_030605565.1 bacterium | reverse complement strand
CAGGACGATGGCGCCCTTCGTGGTGGAGAAAGGTCCATGCTCCACCGCTTTGGGAATCACACGAAAAGTCCCGGATCGATATGTTTAACCCTTGCTTTCATATTCTCCCTCCAGTACATAGTGTAGCTCGGTATGGATGTGGGAATGGGCATCCATGCTCCACCCGGAAGGGAGTTTAAGCAAAATAGTTCTTGGGGCAATACTGCCGCCGATACTAAGTACTTTTTGCTCGGCCCCCGCTGAATAACTTTCAGAAGCCTGCCATTTCATATCATTCGCATTTACGCTTACCGCATTCATCACAGGACCTCCATTTCTATGGTCTATCTACCCCTGGCGAAATGTCCGGGAAGTAGATATTCCTCACCATTATACTCAACATTGACTAGTTCTTTATTCTCTACCATTTGTCTCACTACGCCTGACATGGAGAATTCTCTTTCTATTTCAGCCACCTGTTCCCGGCGCAGAGGGTGACGCGAACCGATTTCCAGAATAGCCTGTCTGGCATCTGAGAACTCCCCCAAACCGAATTGACCGGTCTCCAGCCCTGTCACCGGTATGGCGCTCCCCATGATTTCCTGCGCTTTCAGAATAGTCTCCGGATCTGATGGCTTCACCCAGGGTTCTGCCGGCGGACGGATTGGGATAAGAACATATACCCTATCCGGGTTGATCATATCAATAGCCTGTTTGATACCCTGCAATTCCATGGTGGTATCATTCAGGTCCTTGATTAGCATGACCTCAATCCAGATCTGCCCGGAGTACTCGCGTCTGAAGTCTATCAGACCCTGTAGCATGTTTTTGAAACTAATGCTCCTGTGGGATCTGTTGACAATTCGAAACAGCCTCTCGTTGCCCGCATCCAAAGTGGGTATCACGACATCAGCTTGGCTCAGATCTTCTCTGACATCTTCCTTGAATAGCAGTGAACCATTTGTTATCACAGCCACAGGCAGATGCAGTTCCTCTTTGGTACGCTGTATGAGCCAGCCCAGGTCTTTGTTCAGGGTGGGTTCACCATCACCGACAAACGTGACATAGTCCGTTCCATCCTTCGGTGCTGACTCAACGATCTCAGCAAGGATATCTTCTTTGGGGAAAAAGCTTTTTCTCCCTGCTCGAAGTTGTGTTGTTCTTCCCAACTGACAGTACACGCAGGAGTATGAGCACGTCTTGGGTGGAATCGGGCTAACGCCCAGAGAACGTCCTAACCTGCGCGACGGAACGGGTCCGTAGACATACATTATTTCACCATCTCACCTGCCATGCAGCGTCCGTTGCGATTCTGCGTAATCATGTAACGCCTCCCCGGCATCATACAAACAGTGCCTTTATCCTGTCAAAAGCCTTGTTGATCTCGTCCAGGGAGACGCAGAATGAGAGTCTCAAGTGACTCTCGCCGGTCGGCCCAAAGGCTATGCCCGGTGTTGTTGACACTTTGCCGTTTTTCAAAAGGTTCTTGCAGAAAGCCATTGAGTCCTTTCCCTCCGCCAACAGTATTTTCGGAAACATGAGATAGGAACCGGCCGGTTTGTAATATGCGAAAACCGAATCAAGATCATCAAGGCGTTCGCACATAAGATCGCGAGCGGCAAGATAGTGCGCCCTGAACTCTGAGATGCAATCCTGAGGACCCTCCAGAGCGGCAAGCGCCGCATATTGAGACACTACCGGTGCGCATATAGCGAAGGGGATGTGTGCCTTCGTGATCTGTGGAATCAATGATTCGTTCGCGTGCAGGTAACCGATACGCCAGCCTGTCATGGCGTATGTTTTCGTGAACGTGTAGCAACTGATAACATGCTCTTTCATTTCGGGAATAGAGGCGATAGAAAAGTGCTGGTGGCCGTCGAAGACGAAGTACTCATATGCTTCGTCCGTTATGATCATGAGGTTATGCTGCAACGCGAGCGAGGCCAATTCGCGGAGTTCTTTCTCGGAGAAAACCGTGCCGGTCGGATTATTGGGCGAGCAGCAGATGATTGCTTTCGTCTTGGGAGTGATTGCCTTTTTGATAGCGTCGAAATCAAGGGCGAAACCTTCTTCTTCGACAGTGGGGATCAATACCGGTTTTCCCGAAGCGATTACAACCTGCCGGATGTGGGTGGAATACGTCGGGGTAAACAGAAGCACCTCATCTCCGGGATCGATTATCGCCATTACGGCGGCGGAGAGTCCTTCGATAGCGCCCACCGTAACGAGGATTTGCGAGATGTCAGCCTCTATATCGTTATCCCTTTTCAGTTTCTCAACTATTGCCTTTCTCAGACTCACAAGACCGGCGTTCTCGGAGTATCCGCCAACAGAGCCGTTTCTGATAGCTGTAATGGCGCCTTCGTTAATGTGTTCGGGTGTGCCTGAAGTTGGCTTTGCCCAAGAGAGAAACGCTACATCATCGACTTCCTTTGACAATCTCGTCATCTCGTGGATCGCCGATTTCGGGATCTGCGAGACTCTATTTGATATTCGGGGCGTTTTGTTCATCCTGTAACCTTCCCTGTTGTTCCCGGTTAAGACACCACTGTACAGTTACAATATATCACTTCTCTTGTTTCAATGACAGTTCCCGTTTGGAAAGCAGCTTCTGGTACTATTCCGCAGTATCATAACCATCCTCCGAAATAGGATAAGATACCCGCTGTCACGGGCTTGTTGAAAAAGGTCCTTTTCTCGTCATTGCGAGCGACCGAAGGCACTCGTGCCGTTGGGAGCGCGGCAATCTCTTACTCCAAGCCTGCCAACGAATTGAGATTGCCACAGCCACGCGAAACGCGTGGCTTCGCAATGACGGCATCCAGGGTTTATCAATAAGTCCCCGCAACTGCGGGCTGCCTTCCTACGCTTGAAGAATCGACGTGATAGAGGTGAAACTCACCTCGCTTATCTCTTTCACCCGGAGGTCTTGCAGGCAGCATCCATTAGCTTGGAATTGAAGTATTTCTGATCCGATGTATAGTGACATCTTTTATACTTCTTGCCGCTGCCGCACCAGCAGGGACTGTTGCGTCCGAGATTCACAGCAGATTTGGGAGGACGATTAAAAAGCTTATCAAAAAATCCCATAACGAATATTTCCAACAGCCACCCCACATAACAATACGTGGTGTGGCTGCTTTGAGTGATTGTTCCTTTGCAAGAGGAATGTATTCGTAATTGCTGTCCTTTGAGACTCAACCACCGCGAGTGAAACGTACTTCATCTCCATATCCACGGCGAAAACACCGTCTGACATACTGTCCACAACGGTCAACGATTTCCTGCAAAGATCTTCTTTAGAAGACAAGTGCTTCATCTTTCCGGTATTCCTGCTAACGATTTCGAGTAGTCACTCCTCATATCTTAATAACCGTCCCGACTCCCCCCTGGATGTACATATCTGGATACATGGACTTGATTTCGGGTATGTGCTGAGTGCAATGAGTAGGACAAACGGAATGCAAACCCTGAATCAATCCGAACTCATTGAATCCATGCAAGCCACCGATCAACATGTACGGTTTCCCAAATTGAGCCGCAGCCTTCAGAATGTTTCCTACCCCCGGATGAGAACACCCGACAACAACGACCAGTCCTTTTTCGGTCTGAATGGCCAGCGACTGTTCCATATCCTCGAGTAACCCGGTAGTGTAGAAGTGCTCATGCAGTTGTGTGGGTTTGTCTTTGTAAACGACTTCCCTGACGTGAAAAACGCCTCGTAGTGATGAAGGCGCGTACAGCGTGACGTTTTCGTTAACATCAAGAAAGGCTGAAAGACCACCCGTATGATCGAAATGGATATGAGAGATAAACACTTCCCCAATGGACTGCGGGTCGATCCCCAGGACACCCATGTTCTTGAGAAGAATGGCGCCACTACCGCCGGTGTCAAACAGGATTCTCCTGCCATAAGCCTCGATAAGACAGGAGAAGCCCCAGTCCGGTGTCAACGCCTGGTCAGATGTCTCGTTATCGTAGATTATAGTGATCTTCATCTGTTTACGAACTCCTGCTGTTGGTTCATCACTGCCGGCTCGCATGCAATTGAGTTTCACGCCGCATATTGATCGACAAACCTTCCTATGTCTCGATGTTTATCCACTTCAGAACGATGTCACCTTTGGTAACGCCAAGGTCGTTCGCAATGATTTGGCATTTGGCCTTCAGCAGGAAGAAAATCGAGTGGTCTTCGTTTGAAAGACCCTCATAGTTTCCCTGACCTTTGGCCACGACGAACTCAGCGCTGTCAAGCATCTCTCTGAATTCCAAACTGCAGGTGCTGAGAATCGTACCGGGAGCCTCAGTCCCTGAGGAAACAATAGTTGCGACTTTATCAATGCCTGCCTGAACGGCATCCTCAGCAGTTGCGTCGTTTATGACCGGCTTTTCTCGAACTATGTATGTCACAGGCTTGTTCATCTGCTCAATGAGAAGTCTGTCGAAAACGGTTTCGCCGGCGTTGTCACCAATATACAGTATCTGCTCAGCTTTTGCCAGGTAGTTTTTGAAGGCGCTGTAATCACAAATCGCGAAATCCATTTCCAATGATTCTTTTATTGCTGTATCGATGTCAAAGGTGGCGTTGGGACCGAAGTCAATCACGTTCCCGGCTATTGCAATCCGGATCGCGGTCAACAGACTGTCATTGGATTTCTCGATCGTTCTCTTCAGAGAAGGGTATCGCGCAAGGGCTTGTCGCGTGTTTTCATGTTTCAACTCTCGATACGGATCAGGATTCCCTGTTATCTCTCTTACCATCCGGTAAATCAATTCCCCCGTTTTCGGCGGCGTGCTTTCAAGGGAGATGTCACTCAGTATCGCACCTAACTCATCAAGAACCCGCTTCTGCAGTTGTTCATCATCGGTGGCAATTCGCCCTGCACGGAGGGCTTGCTCGAAAAAACACGGAATGCAGTCAAGATAAGATTTCATTCAATACCTCTGTTACGGGCAGAGTCGTTCATATTGCATCCACAAGATACGATCAGGAGTTCATTAGTACAAGTTTCCATGATGGCATGCAATCAAAGCGGCTGGACTAGATGTACAGGCATCGTAATGTCTGATCCAGAAGTTGTCAACTGCTCTGGTCGCATTCCGACCGGGCACCACGCAAAAGCTGAGATGGTGATGTATGATTTCGGTAGTGGGTCAGACACCGAGCAGTACGTTGGCGCCATCCAACTGGCAGAGTTTCAATCCACGCCCCCGTGAAGGGGGCGACTTGGTGAGAATGGCTAAGGACATGGAGTTGCTGTGTACGGTTACGGCTGATTACATTGGTGGCGGCGCTGATACAAAAAAACCGGATCCCCGTCGCCTCAGGCGGTATGGAACCCGGCGTAATCAGTTCTTGCAGTAAATCTACTCCGGTTTTCTCACGACCCACACAGGAATGATCTTTTTCTCGGCTTTACGGTCGAGACCGAGGGTATCCGGCGGCTCACCCGGCTGAATCCGTTTGGCGATGACCATCAGAGTGTTATTCGGTCGCGTAAACGTAGTGTCGACGGTGAACTCCGTTATCGGCTTCTTGTCCGGTGAGGACACGAACAGCGTTACCAGGCGACCCTTCCCCGGTGGGAGTGAATTCTTGTTGGGGCCCAGATTGGCCACCAACCCCATCGTAACACACTGAATAGCAGTATCGGCGCGGAAGCCCTTGTAGTCGAACTTCTCCACCCGACCACCGGTGAAGACTGCTGAGTCCCCCTTTAGTCGAGTCTTACCGCCGATCAACCGTAGCGGGATCGACAAGGCCTCTACCCACTCGTCGTTGGTATATGAGATGTCGACTTTCCAGTTGTAGTCGTCGATTTTGGACAGATCGGCGTACAGGGTGTCCGGTATACCAAAGGCGTCGGTCTGAGCCGATACGAACATCGGGAGCAAACACAACAGGGTGACCAGGGCAAATACGTTAGCTTTTTGTTTCATTCTTTCTCCACTCACTATGAGTCCAGGTTTATTCTTGATACAATTCCCATCGGCAAAGGATCCTAAGTTCCCCATCCTTCTTCCGGCCGCAACAGCATCGATCGCAACCGGCCGATCAGTGAATCGGCCCTTTCGGGCTGATTTAGTTCATTTCGATATATCGCCGCCGCCTTGAGCAGACCGCTGCGGCCGGGATCGGACTGGGGATACTTGTTAAACAGGGTAACCAGCAACTCCGCCGACCGCTGATAATCGTCCCAGCGACGGTAGAGATCGGCTTTGAACACCAGAGCGCGGGCCTCTATCAGTGTTCCGGCGCCACGCACAGCTATCTCATCATAATACCCCTCGGCTTCCCGGTACCATTTCTGCGCTTCATCGTTGCGGCCCATGTCCCGGTAATGGTCGCCAAGATACAGATAGGTGGCCATGGCTCGCTCCGAGCCCCGGTATTTTTCAATCAGGTACTTGTATTCGGTTTCAGCTCGGTTCCAGCGCTCCAGTCGTTCAAACGCTCGGGCGATCGTAAACTGTACCAGCGGCGTGGTTCCATAGTAGCGCGGATAGTTTCTCTTGAGGTCGATCAAAATCTCGCGGGCGTCGACGAAGTCGCCCTTTTCCATTTTCATCAGGGCTATTTTGAATTTCAACCGAGGGCGGTAGAGGCTGTCGGCCGGTTCCAACTGTGACAACAGGGACTCATACATGGCGACGGCGCTGTCCACGCAATTGGGCATACGGGCATAAATGTCGGCAATATTGACTCGGATGGCGATAGGGTTTTCACCCGTGCTATCCCGAAGCTGCCTAAGCTCACTAATCACGCTTTCCCATCGGCCTGTCTCATGATACAGTCGGGCCAGCGCAGTGTGGGCCGCTGTGACGACCTTGCCGCCCGGTTCCAGGGCAGCCAGAGACCGATAGTACTCTTCTGCCTTCTCATAATGCCCCATAGCCGCTGAGGTATCGCCAACCGAGTTGACTATCTGGAAAATGTGCAAAGGCAGCATGAACAATACATCCACGACTTCCCCAGAGTCATCAACCGGCGGGTAGTGATTCTCCATAGCCCCTTGATACACGGTCAGGGCGCTGTCCCATCGGTCCGATGCCTGCAAAGCTCGGCCCAGGCTGATACTTGTGGTGACCTGCGCCGCTCCTTCGTATGAAGTCTTGTCCAATAGTCGGCTGAGGATAGAAACACAGGTGTCAAAACTGCGCGCTCGAAAATAGAGCGAGGCCAGCCGGTTGGCGGACTGGAAAGCCAGGTATCGTATCTCACGGTGCTCGACAGGATGCTCCGTACTGGAGATCGAGTCAAGAACCGACAGCGAGAACTCCAGCGTCTCGCCATAGGCGTCGGCAGCCGATTTTCTGATAGCCGTCCGCGACTGTTCAGGCGCCGAGGCGGCATCTTTCATCTGTCGATCGGCCTGGTAGTAAAGTCGTTCGGCCTCATACCTGAGCCGCACCGCTCGGTTGTCCGAACAGGAGACCAGACTCATCGCCAGGATAAGCACTGTAGTCGACAGCAGAGTTTTGTGATAATCCATTATCTTCTATATCGGATGCTTGGACATCCCTTAAATCCGTGAACTGTCGAAATATAGAACTGATCGGGCCTGCCGCAAAGCCATATTTTGGACATATCAAAGGGCAGATGTGGACATCTGCCGCCCACGTAGTGATTGCACGGGTGCCCCTGTGGCTGGCGTGGATGCGCTGTTGTCGACGGGTGGCCCGGACATTGGGTCTGTTGAAAAAGCTCCTTTCCTCGTCATTGCGAGCGACCGAAGACACTCGTGTCGTAGGGAGCGCGGCAATCTCATACGCCAAGTCTGCCAACGAATCTCGTGCGCGGTGTATGTCCTCGTGCGCCGCGAAAACCGAGAGCCGGCTCATTGGATCCTGACCTACAAGAGAAGTTTACCTTTTGAACCGGAAACTTATCGCGTCCTCGGGGCACGATGCGGCGCATTCGCCACACGAGGTGCAGTCCGGGAGAACCTTCATGCTCTGTTCGACCATCGGCTTGATCGTCGGACAAGGGCTGGCTTCAATACATTCTTCGCATTCGGTGCATTTCTCGTAGTCGATCCTGATGCGACCGGGAGCAATTTTCTCCAACATCCAGGTCAAAGCGCCGATCGGACAGATCAGGTAGCAGAAGGGGCGGTAGAGCATCAGGCTGGCGATAATCAGAATACCGAACATGATGAACCATCGGGCGCTATCCCAACCCCAGTGGAGCAACTCGAAGAAATTCACCGGCTCGTACATATCGTAGGACGCGAACTGCGTCCACATGTTCTGGGCCTCGCCGGCGCCGACTTGCTCGCCGAGAAAAGCGATGTGATCTTTGACAGCGAAGAAGGTAAGGAAGAACATCGCCAGCAAACCCAGACGAACGGCGTTGAAGAGATTGAAATTGAAGTTCTTGAAACGCGGTTTGAACGGAATCTTGTTGACCAGATCCTGCAGCGCCCCTAACGGACAGACCCAGCCGCAGAACAGCTTGCGTCCGATCAGACTGGGGATCATCATAGCCGCGAACAAGGCCAGGAAAGCCGGGAAGAACTCACCCCAGGTGAATCTGAACATGAACAGCTTGGTGGAAGCACACATCGGCGACGGGTGCAAAGGGAAGAAGTAATCGAGTCCGTATAACGCGAACGCCACGAGCAGAAGCGCGATCCGGACCCATGGCCGTACCCAGCCTCCGATCAATAGCACCACCGCGATCAGCATCAGCACCGCGAACCCGAGGAACTTGCCGGTCATCAGGAAATCGATCGGGCCGGGAGGCGTGCGTTCACCCCGCTTCTCCCCCTTGATGACAGCTATAGGCTCAGCAGCAGCCTCACCCTGTTCTGCGGATTCAGTCTCAGCCTGTGAGGCAATAGCGCCGGAGTGAGAGTCAACGGAATCCAGTGCTACCACCGTCTGGAACGGACTCACCATTAGCCACGCGGCGGCCAGTGTTACGACCGCGAGGGCAAACCATCGAATGTTTTTCATTTTCATGCGGCCCAATATAACATTCAATTCATCGACGTCAACATGGACCGGACCGATTTATGTTTTCGTTCCGCAACTTTGTGTTGTCGTGCCCGCGTGATTTTCAGATTGCCCGGACGCAGGCGGCCGAGTCTGAGTTTTGCCGACGTCGAGGTACGAAACTACTGTAATGATCGGTTGTTAATAGGTTGCGCCGGGAGGATTTGCCGATATTTTAGGCGCTAACGAACTGGCAACGCGATTGAGTCTGGCGTGCCCGGCGCGCCGACATAACGAAGGATTGCGGTAGACGAGGACGTCCACCGCACACAGAAGTGACCGGTATGAACGACCACCACGCCCACAGCCACGTATCCGGCCGCAAACTGGCCTGGACGATACTGTTCAATCTCGGCATTACGGCGACCGAGTTTGTCGGCGGTATCATCTCCGGCTATTTGGCTTTGTTGGCCGACGCCGTTCACAATCTGTCCGACGTGGCCGCGCTGGTTTTGGCCTGGATCGGTGTCAAGGGATCCAATCTGCCGGCCACCAAGCGATCTACTTACGGCTACAAACGGGTCGAGGTGATGACAGCCATGCTCTCGGCGGTGGCGCTGGTGGTCATAGCGATTTTCATTCTTCGCGAGGCGTACCTCCGCCTGTTGGCGCCGCAGCCGATCACACACGCCTGGCTATTTCTCACTGTCGCGACAATCGGGCTGGTGGGCAATCTTGTCTCGGTCTGGCTGCTGCACAGCGAGAAAGGCAAATCGCTCAACATGAAAACCGCCTTTCTCCACATGGCCTACGACACCGTCTCATCGGTCGGAGTCATCATCGGCGGTATCGTAATCATCATCACCGGCTGGGTTATCATAGATGTCATCCTCTCCTGCCTGATCGCCCTGGCAATCGTCTACTCGTCGTATCTGGTGATCAAAGAGGCGGTGCTGGTGTTTTTGGAAGCAGCACCAGAAGGAATCGATTTCGACAGTGTTCTCGATGCCGTTCGCAGGATGAACAAGGTGCAGGACTGTCATCATCTCCACATCTGGTCGCTGTCTTCCAAGGAGGTGGCGCTTTCATGCCACGTCTGTCTGGACGATGCCGATCTTCAGGCCGGGCCGGGTGTTGTCGCTGATATTAATCGGATGCTGTGGGAGAAGTTCCGTATCGGGCATGGTACTATCCAAATTGAAAAAGTGCGATGCGACGATCACAACAACACCTGTCACGACCGGGAGATTTCGCGATCATGATGGCGCAGGGCAAAATCGTAACGCTGGATGTCACCGACCTGGCTTTCGACGGCAAGTCAGTGGCGCACCTTGATGATGGCAAAGTTGTCTTTCTCAAAGGCGGCCTGCCCGGCGAGACCGTCGAGGCCGAAATCGTGCGCTCGAAGCCCCGTTACGATCAGGGAGTTGTGCACCGTATCATCAAGAAATCAGAACTCCGCATCGATGCCCGCTGTGCCCATTTCGAGCAATGCGGCGGTTGCACGTGGCAGGACCTCAAGTACGAACAGCAACTTTCTTACAAACAGAAACAAGTGGCCGACTGTCTCGAAAGACTGGGCGGGTTCGACACTATCGAAGTCAAAGAGATTATGGGCGTCGACGATCCATTCTGGTATCGCAACAAAATGGAGTTTTCGTTTCACGTGGCCGAGGACGATTCGATGCGTCTCGGTTTGCATGAACGCGGACATTTCGACCGGATTTTCGATCTCGAAAAGTGCTACCTCCAATCCGATCTGTCCAACGAGATCGTCGCCTGGGTGCGGCAGTTTGCGATCTCGAACGACATCCCGGCTTACGACGTCAAGACGCACGAGGGATACCTGCGCTTTCTGGTGATTCGCCAGGGCGTGCGCACCGATCAGACAATGGTCAACCTGGTCACCAACCAGGGGGAGTTCCCGTCGGGCGACACTTTCCTGGCTCAGATGACCGAAACGCTTGGGCAGATCACGACGATCATTCACAACCAGACCGGCAAACTGTCGAACGTGGCGGTTGGAGAAACCGAGAACGTCCTCTATGGTCCCGGCTTCATCGAAGAGCAACTGTTCGACTGTCGTTTTCGCATTCGGGCCAATTCGTTTTTCCAGACCAATTCACTTCAGGCGGAAAAGCTTTACGGAGTCGCGTTTGACATGCTTCAGCCGGAAGCTACCGACAAAGTGCTCGACCTTTACTGCGGCGCCGGGACTATCGGAATCCTCCTGGCCGACCGCGTCGACAGCGTTGTCGGTGTCGAACTGGTTGAGGACGCTGTCAGGGCAGCGCGAGAAAACGCGGCTCTGAACGGCATCGAGAATATCAGTTTTCACCAGGGTCACGTCAGAGATTATCTCAAGCAGCAACGTAGCGGCGCCGCAGAGTTCTCTACGCTGATCATCGATCCACCGCGGGCGGGACTGCATCCCAAAGCGGTCAAACGAATCATCGCAATGCAGCCGGAGAAGCTTATCTATATCTCATGCAACCCGTCGACTTTCGCCCGTGACGCCAAATCGTTCGCGCAGGCGGGTTATGACTTGCCGGTGGTTCAGCCCGTTGACATGTTTCCACACACCATGCACATCGAACTAGTGGGGCGATTCTTTCGTAATTAGATTATGGATTGCACTTCGGTTTTGCAGCGCTGGCGCCGATCACTATTTGAAGGAGGCAAAATGCTTCGCAGGATTATAATCGTAATAGCTCTTAGCTCTATCTTAATCGGGATTCCACTTCACCCGACGGATGCCAGGAAAAGTCGAACCTTTCAGGGCGTTTGTCTGGAGATCCTTGAGGCTCTTCAATCGTTTTATCCCGTTCGCGCCACCGAGATGGGTATCCATGCCCATGACTTTCATCTGGCCGACTACTCGTCCAAATCCGTGAAGAGCATGATCAGGAAACTGAAGGGTTTCGAGAAGAATCTTTACAAATACAAGAAAGCCAATCTCGAAGATTACCAACGCATCAACTACCGGTTAGTCAAGTCGTATGTCGATATCGCTCTGTTGGACCTGGAACGGATCCAGTGGCACAAAAAGTCGCCTCAGCTATATGTCGATGAGGCCGTCAACGGCCTGTATTTCCTATCCCTTTCTCACCATGCGCCGCTTCATGAGAAGCGCGTTGCCATGCTCGCCAGAATGAAAGCGGTGCCCAGGCTTTTTGCCACGGCGAAAAAGAACCTGAAGAACCCACCGCCGATTTATATTGAAGCGGCCCAGGAAACCCTCGAGTCGGGGCTGACTTTTTATCGTGCGGTGGCCGCTGAACTGATGAACCAGTTTCCGGATCAGGCCGACAAGATTCTGAAAATCTCGACCGCCGCCCGCGAAGCAATGACTGAATTCTCCACCTTTCTTTCAGAAATCACGCCCGGCGAGCAGACCTCGTTTGCGATCGGCAGGAAGAACTTCGACTACAAGTTGAGCAACGAATACTTCCTCGAATACGACAGCGACTCACTTCTGGCCATCGGCAGCCGTCTGCTGGCTGAGGCCGACAGTGCTTACCAGGCTCACGAGGCATATATCGAGGATCACCACCAGAACGGCAGTGACTCCGTCTTTGTCCCGGCCGGCTTCTCGCGTGAGGATATTCTGAACTACTACAACTGGGAGACGGAGCAGGTGCGCATCTTCCTCGATGAAAGCGACTATATCACGGTGCCCGACAATATCGCGCCGATGAGTGTGATTGAAACGCCGGCGTTTCTGCGCACCATGATCACCGGTATTGCTTACCAACCGGCCGGCCCCTTCGACAGTATTCAGCACGGCTACTTCTATGTCCGCCCGGTGCCGGAGGACCTTGACCGACATCAACTGGAGGCACGGTTCAGGTACGTTCATCGGCGCGGTTTTCGCGGCTCGGTTGTGCATGAGGCCTACCCGGGGCATCACTTGCAGATGCAACTGGCCGGGCGGCATCCTGATCCGGTGCGACGCTGGGCCTACAACTTTATGATGATTGAAGGCTGGGCGCTTTACTGTGAGGAAACGGTCTACCATCATGGTCTCTACGGTGAGGAGGACGCGGTCAGATGGCTGGGTGTACTTGGCGGTATTCGTTTTCGCGCCATGCGGATTGTCGCCGATGTCATGCTGCACACGGGGCAGTTCACATACGACGAATGTGTCGACTGGGCCATCGACGCGCTCCATATCACCAGCGAATCGAGCAAGGATTACATCCGTCGAGAGATCCGACGCTACACTTTCCAGCCCACTTATCAGATGTCTTACCTGTTGGGTAAACGGGAGATCATGCGCCTGCGCGCCGCCGCCATGGCCCGCGACGGCGCCGACTTCAACCTCAAAGCCTTCCACGACGCCCTCCTGGCCGAAGGCTCCATCCCTCCGACCCTGATGTGGCGCGTGCTGGGGTTGTGAGGTTTGATCGGCTACCCTGGTAATCCGACACCACCTTAGCAGGTCGTTGAAAAACTCGGGACAAAAAACAGAAAAGCAGTCTCCTTGTGTAGCAAGTCATTCCCGCGCAGTGGACCTTCCAGAAACTCTTGATATTGTGCGCGGCAGACCTCCCGGTCTGCCCGTGTGAGGGACGTATTCAAAGTAATCAAGGGGCAGACGAGGACATCTGCCTCCCACCGCACATGGATTCCTAACCCTACAAGAAACTCGTAACTTCCATCACGGGTAGATCGTATATTGGGAAGCCAGACCAGCACCGTTACAACCTGCTATCTGGAAGCCGATACTAATGTATGTGACTGGCACGATTATCATACTCGCGTTACTGCTGGCAGCGATCTGCCTGCTGCGCATCCGGGTGCGCTTTGAGTTGGGCAGTGATCGGCGTCTGTTGTTCGTTGGTCTCGGGCGAAGCGGGCAGGAGTTCGATTTTGTACGCCGTATCCAATCGTTCATGCTGTTTGGTCGGCAGATCAAATCAACGCCGATGAAAAAAGTCGAGAAGACGGCTGAGCCGAAACCGGAGGCGCAGCCCAGGAAAAAAGCCAGGCGCGTGCGACCGTTCGGTGATATTCTCAAGGCTGTACCGGACGTTAGTTGCGCTCTGTGGCGCTACAGCATCGGCCTGCTGAAGTCGATTGCTGTCGAAGAGCTTGAGGCCGAAGTCGAAGCCGGGTTTGAGCAACCCGATCTGACCGGACAGCTTTTCGGCTACTATCAGGCGGCCCTGGCGGCAGCGCCGTCGGTCGTGGGGAGGGTCCGCTTTACACCCGACTGGACCGGCGCATCGTTTGCCGGCCAGGCGCGAGTGGCGGTGGCCCTGCCGCTGTACCGGCTGCTTTTTCGCACGCTCATACTGATTTGTCAGTTACCGTTAAGACGATTGATCAAATTGGCGATAGGAAAAAAGAGAGGAGGCCAGGATGGCTAACAACAACGTGGTCGACATTCTCAAAGGCGTTGTCGGCGAACTCAAAGAAGTCGCGCGCTCCGAGACGATCATCGGCGAGCCGGTCACGGTCGGCGAAAAGACAGTCATACCGATTGTAAAAATATCTTTCGGCTTCGGGGCTGGCGGCGGTCAGGGAGACGACCAAAAGCGTTCCGGCTTCGGCGGCGGTGGCGGCGGTGGGGCCAGAATCGAGCCGGCCGCCTTTATCATCATGGATAAGGACGATGTCAAGTTGTTGCCGGTCGGCAAGGGTAAGTGGGACACTATTATCGATGCTATCCCCGGAATCGCCAAGAAGCTGTCCAAACTGAAGGACAAATTCAAGTCGGATGATAAAGAAGCTGAAGCGGAAGAACCGATGGAGTCCGACGACACCGACGAAAACGACCTGTCCGACTCTGGCGATAACGATCGCGACGCATAACAGGTATCGGAGACCTTTCATATATACTATGCTATGGGCCGGCTCTCGGCCGGCCCTTGTTTGAGGGGGCAAAGGTTCTGAGAAATGACCTTACCCACGAAGGACTTTGGTTACTCACAGGATAATCGCCGCAGAGCACAGAAAAAGCTCTTAGGATTGTTTAAGTGGTTGACGAAGACATTCCTCTTCACTATATTGGCATCCGTTCGACCAGCCAATGCAACCAAAGCGTCGGTGCAAACCAGGGGAGCTTGAAGGATACGATTAAAATGAGCGGTTGGAGTTTTGAATATAATATAGACCCGGACGTTACCAATCGTCTGGCTCATGTGAAGATTTTCGGCGTCTGGAAAATCGAGACAGCCAAGAGCTTTGTGCAGGACTTTGAGGAGGAAACAGTTGAACTTATCAAGCAGCCGTGGGCCAAACTTGCCGACCTGAGTAACTGGAAAATCGCCTATCCCGAAGTCATCAATATCATCGCCGATCATCTAAGATGGGCGGCTGAGCACAACATGGTATGGTCGGTCAATATTATTGACAACCCTGCTACTTACAAGACGCTTCAAAAAATGTGGGCCAAGGGGGGCACCAAAGACATCTCCAAAACTTTTCGGACGCGCATTGAGGCGGAGACATTCTTGAAACAGCAAGGCTTCAACATCGGACCCGCCAACAAACCGAGCGGTTGGTAAAAGCGCGCAGTAAGACGCTATCCAGCGGCGTTTCTACTTGAGGCACTCCACAGCAAACATACGATGTTCCCGTCACCCTGAGCGGACACTCCCATCACCCTGATGGCTCTTCCGTTGTTGATTCGTGACTGACTCTTCTGCATACGCAACCGACTTTCATCCTGAACGGATACCCCCGTCACCCTGAGCGGATACCCCCGTCACCCTGACCGGAGTCGAAGGGCGCACGGTCAAGCCGTGTTTTTGTGGCTTTGCCACGTGACAATGAAACGCGCGAAGCGCCAGAGACAGGCTTGCCTGTGCTTCGACTGCGCTCAGCATGACGGTGTGTGCCCGGCAGATGTCCACATCTGCCCCACTCGGCCGGCGGGGAAATGGGTTCGTTTTGTGTTTTTTCACTTTCACTTAACAGAATCAATGGTGATTACGAAACCAGCCCGGTCAAGCCGGGTCTCTCGCGCTTCGCGCGTGCTGGCTGTGTGGTCCGGATGTTCGTTTGGGTCATCGGGGTGGTCTTTTACTGACCAATGCACAGGTGCATTTTGCATGGAAATTATGGTGTTTTTGCAGGCGCTGCCGCCAACCGGCGTGATCCCCTGCGCCGTGTCGGGACACACCCCGTCCCTGCCATCGGCGGGCCCACCTGAGCTTCCCCCCGTTAAGTGGACAGGTTAACAAGCATTTATCGACACCTGTTCTTCATGGTATTGATAGTTTCGTTCAAAGTCAATAGGGCTGACTGAGCCAATACTTGAATGGCGACGCCAGCCGTTGTAAAAGATCTCGATATATTCAAAGATTCTCTGTTTTGCCTCCGTCTTCGTTGCGAATCGTTCGTGATGGATCAACTCCCGTTTCAGCGTTCCGAAGAATGACTCCATCGGAGCATTGTCCCAGCAATTACCTTTGCGGCTCATGCTGCCGATCATGCCGTTGGACGACAGTAGCTTCTGGTACTCTCCCGAGGCATATTGCACTCCTCGATCACTGTGGTGGATCAGACCACGTTCCGGCCGTCTCCGGTGTATCGCCTGGCTCAAGGCAGTTTCTGTCAGAGCACTGTCTATGTGGCGACTCAAGGCATGGCCGACAATTCGACGTGAGTGCAAATCCAGAACCGCCGCCAGATATAGCCAGCCCTCATCAGTCCAGACGTACGTAATATCGGACAGCCAAATCTGGTTGGGACGAGGGGCTATAAACTTTCGATTAACCAAATTGGGCGCTACCGGATAATCATGCCGGGAGTCGGTAGTTACTCTGAACTTCTTGGCCGTCTTCGGTCTAATCCCTTCGCATCGCATCAGTCGAGCTACCCGCTTCACGTTGCAGCGAATACCTCGGCCATGAAGCTCGTCGGTTATCCGGGGTGAACCGTAGGTGCGATCGCTCTGCTGATGAACCGTCCTGATATGAACCAGAAGAAGACGATTCTCGCGACTACGGCGACTCTCCGGACGATTCCGCCAGGCATAGTAACCGCTTCGTGATACCTGAAGGACCCGACACATCAAAGACACTCGAAACTCACTCTGATGATCCCGAACTAATGCGTACATCACTTCGGGCGGCGACTGAAGACGGCCAGTGCTTTTTTTAAGATGTCTCGCTCTTCCGTTACGTCGACCAGATCACGACGTAACCGACGCAACTCCTCCTCTTCTGCAGAAACGTGACCCGTACCCGGAAAAGCTGAGTCGCCAGACTCGGCCAACTTCTTACGCCAGCGCCAAAGATTCGTCTCGCTGATTCCTAAATCACGAGCCACTGAGGCCATAGTGCGACCTGGCTGTTGACTAAGACGGACAGCCTCACGTTTAAACTCTGCGTCGAACTGACGACGATTCTGATTTCTTGACATTCGGACACCTCCAGAAACCAATATAACATGGCTTCTTCATGTGTCCACTAATTCGGGGGAAGATCAG
>JAUWIB010000110.1 GCA_030605565.1 bacterium | reverse complement strand
ATCGGTGAAGGGTTGTCCGTTCTTTTTTGCTAAGTATGATATCCTGTGCTACTCGCATCTAAAACACCTCCACCGCAATAATACGGCAGAGGAACGACGAAGTCAAGATACTGCCTACTATTTATGCATCACACCACTAGTTGCCGCCCTACGTCTATAGCTCCCGCGCGGTCTAGGTTTCGGAGTCATGTATACTAAAGGCTTTCAGTATTGGGACGGCTCCATATCGGCCTGATAAGTAGCCTTTTTGTAGAGCTTCACCAACCCTGGGTTTGTAGTCTGAGAGCGGTAGAAGCTGTGTAGCTCCTTCATCGTCTTTCTCTGTAAACCAAATCTGATCACGTCTTAGCAAGTCAGGGTCCAAAAGGGTGGTGTCATGAGTGGCAAAGATCAATTGGGCGCCAGACTCGTTCATCTCGGAGTTGAAGAACGGTTTGACAAGTTCACGAACAAGTAATGAGTGTAGGCTTCGTTCAATTTCGTCGTATACTACTGTGAAACCATGCTTCAATGATTGTAGCCATGGGATTGCCAACTCGAACAACTCCCGGGTACCATCAGATTCATCCTCTATGTCGAATACCACTGGGCCACCAGTCGCGATTTCTTTATGAACTGTCATTGTTTGATAGAAGGGATTATCGTGCAAATGTCTCAGATATCGCTCTCTGACCTCAGGGGCAGTGTTTTCTGGAAGGCCGGAAGCGACTTTCTCAGGATCATGTTTCACGACTTTTAGGTCATGGATGCCAATGTCCGCGTCTTGTAGAACGCTAAGGACAAAGGAGCGGAGTTTCTCTGGGTCTCCGGCTTCTGAAGATGTAAGGGCCTTAGCCGTCACAGGACCCAGTTTGTCTTTCGTCGTGACTACACGGAGGAATAAATCGAACCACTTGAAAACTGTGAGCAATTGCTTATTGTTCCATTGTGCTGCGACAGAAAGTAAAAGTGCGTCGTCGCGTGTTCGGTCCTTTAGTTTTGTCTTCTCGCCCTTGAGGTAGCTCCCGAAGTTGAAAATCGACTCATCCTTTTCAGGATCAAATGATCTCTCAAACCACATCTGTGAACTTCCTTTTGGAAAGGCGAATAGCCACTCTTTCCAGATGCGATTCCCCAAGACCGAGAATCCGTACTGATATCGTACTTTCTCATGTATGAAAGTGGCCTCAAGAGATGTGGGCTTTTGGCTGCAATCTTCATCCAACAGAAAGGGTGTGAGCTTTCGACGTTTTTCAGTGTCCTGAGATGCCGAGTTTATAATCCAGTCTTGCATGACATCCAATGCTGTTATCAAATTACTCTTGCCGGAGGCATTGGGACCATATATAGCTGCCCCGTGCAGGAGTTTCAGTTTCCCCGCATCCATGCAGTTTTCGGGCAGGGACTTATCACTCCCACTGGCCACCATGCTCAGGACTTGCTCGCCCTTGAACGACCTGAAGTTCTCAACTCGAAATTCTATTAGCATTCATTTCTCGCGTAATATTACTGCGATAATTGCAGGTTTATTGCAAAAACAGCACCTTCTTTACTGTTAACCATCGGAATTATACTTGTTTCTCTGAAGCTATGCAAGCCATTTCTTGCTCGAATTATGCTGGGAATTTGCCCGCCTCCTTCACCTCATACGCGAGGAAATGTCGGTTAAACAGCTTTGTCGGTTTGTCCATAGGTTCCTGTGTCGAGTGTCCTCGAGGTTTCCCCCTCAATGAGCGCACAGACGACCATTCAATCAAGGGAAAAGTCTTTCACCAGCCGTGTCACTTAGTACCGACCGGGCCAGATTTTAATTGATATCCATCCCGTAAACGCCTATCTATCGTGCGTATGCGTATTCTCGGTATAGACCCCGGTTTGAATGTTACCGGTTACGGTATTTTGGACAGCGAGGGTGACAGTATCACTATTGCTGAGGCCGGTGTGGTCCGTACCGACTCCAAGGCGGCAATGGCCGACCGGCTACGGCAGATCGCACACGAGATGCAGGAGATCATCGCCCAGTTCAAGCCCGAAGCGGTGGCCGTGGAGGAGTTGTACTCGCACTACGGCCATCCCAAAACGGCGATAATTATGGGTCATGCACGCGGCGTTATTTTTCTCAAAGCGGCCGAGGCCGGCTTGCCGGTCTTTCCGTATGCCTCCACCCGCATCAAGAAATCGCTAACCGGGAATGGGCGCGCCTCCAAACGGCAGATGCAGTTGATGATCGCATCCACGCTCGGATTGACACAGATTCCGGAACCGCCCGATGTGGCCGATGCCCTTGCCGTGGCGCTCTGCCACTGCCGAGCGCTGATGCACGATAACCCGATGGTGGCCGTATGATCAGGCGGATACGGGGAAAACTCAGCACTATCGACGAGACCCGCGCACTGGTGGATAATAACGGCATCTCTTATGAAGTTCTGCTGCCATCAGCTTTGGCAGAGCGTCTCAAGGATGGTCCTGCTGTGGGCGAGGAGATCACTTTCGAGACGATCTACTATATTGAAGCGGGGGACAGGAAGTCCAGCCACTACCCGCGACTGGTCGGTTTCGATGACGCCTTCGACCGCGAGTTCTTTTCACTCTATATTCAGGTGCCCGGGCTGGGGGTCAAGAAAGCGCTCAAATCGCTGGTAATGCCGATCCGCGATATCGCCACCGCAATCGAGACCAAAGACGCGGCGCGCCTCAATCGTCTGCCGGGTGTGGGCGCCCGGCTGGCTGAGAAGATCATTGCCGAACTTCACGGCAAAACGGCCAAGTTCGCTCTGTCGAAAAAGGATGAGCCACTGGCCAAGAAACCGACCCCGACGCCGCCATTTGCCGACGAGGCGACCGAAGTCCTCCTGCAACTACAGTACAAGCCGAATGAAGCGCAGCAGATGATCGAAAAGGCGCTTCATGACAATCCGAAAATCAAGAGCGCCGAACAACTCATAAGCTGTATTTTTCAGAGCCGGCATTTGACCGAGGTTGATTCCTGATGACTCGCGAACGCGTTCTCACCGGC
Organism: bacterium; assembly: GCA_030605565.1. GTDB lineage: Bacteria > Zixibacteria > MSB-5A5 > GN15 > FEB-12 > JAJRTA01. Next base: position 22,908 of record JAUWIB010000110.1, on the reverse strand, counting down.
GGGCAGATCACGCCTGAAGAAGATCAGGTGCAGCTATCCCTGCGGCCGAAAACACTCGCGGAGTATATCGGCCAGAAAGAATTACGCGGCAAGCTTAAAGTAACCCTTGATGCCGCCCGGCAGCGCCAGGAAGCAGCCGAGCACATCCTGTTTTACGGTCCGCCTGGGTTGGGTAAGACCACGCTGGCGCATATTATCGCCAGGGAGATGGATTCGAAACTTTTCGCAACGGCCGGACCGGCCCTTCAGCGAACCGGCGACCTCATGGGGATACTGACCAACCTCAAAGAGGGTGACATTCTTTTCATCGACGAAATCCATCGGCTGTCGCCGGTGATCGAGGAGTTCATGTATCCGGCCATGGAGGATTTCAAAGTTGACTTTGTGGTCGACAAGGGTGCTTTCGCCAAAGTGATAAATGTCCCTCTGAAGCGCTTCACATTGATCGGCGCCACGACGCGGGCCGGCATGTTGTCCTCACCGCTCAGGGATCGGTTTGGGTTGTATTACCATATCGATTTCTATCCGCCGGAAGATCTGGCTGAGATAGTCCTTCGTTCGGCGCGACTTCTCGAAACTGAGATAGCGCCCGAGGCAGCCCAGACGATTGCCCTGCGCTCGCGGGGTACGCCGCGGATCGCCAATCGGTTGCTCCGAAGGGTGCGCGATTACTCTGCGGTCAAAGATGACGGCGTCATCCGTAACGAAATAGCCATCAAGGCGCTGGATGCCGAGGGAGTCGATGCCTTAGGATTGGACAATCTGGACCGGAAGCTTCTGCAGGTCATAATTGAGTATTACAAGGGCGGTCCGGTGGGAATCGAAGCGTTGGGCGCTACATTAAACGAGGAAGTCGACACGTTGGTGGACATGGTCGAGCCGTTTCTGCTCAAAATCGGCTTCATCCAGCGCACACGACGTGGTCGGATGGCGTCGCCCGAAGCGATGAAGCATCTGGGTATTGGACCACCAACCGACGGGCAACAATCTATGTTTTGAACTGTGGCCATTTGTAATGTTGGTCGTTCCGATTATCAGGGGCGCACAGTTATCGAATCATGACAGAGGATGAGTTGAAAGAGTTGTTGGGGCTGTTCACTCGTGAAGATGATCCTACCGGGACGGTGGCTGTGCTAATTCATGAGACTATAAAACTCCGTGACCAATTGAAAGAGACAACGGGCAGCACTCTAACGGTGGGAGATACTCGAGCAGCCTTGAAGGCACTGACCGATTGGCTGAGTGGAAGAACCGCACCAACTGAGCTTACCGAGGTTCAGAAAGGCTTGTTGAAGGCGTGGCAGGGGCGGCTGATGCATTGAGAGATCGTTGAGAGCATGCACTATTCGACATAGCGTAACCATCATCCATGAGTGGCTGTTGGCTGTGGTTCCGGTGGTCTCATCTCCAAGTCCCCTCTTTGAGAGAGGATTTTAGGGGTGTGTTCGCTTACAGCGGTGAGACCCGGACGAATGGGCTTGTGGAAAAAGGTCCTTTGCTCGTCATTGCGAGCGACCAAAGACACTCGTGTCGTTGGGAGCGCGGCAATCTCATACGCCAAGTCAGCCAACGAATTGAGATTGCCACAGCCACGCGAAACGCATGGCTTCGCAATGACGGCTTCCGGGGTTTGTCAACACTCCCGAATGGCCGGGCCACCCTGGCGCTTTGATCGGCCACGTTCTACGGGCGATGTTACGCTTTAAGCAGTGCCGTTAACGCCTTGAACAACAGGAAGTTTATTCGATGTCTACTCGCGCCACCGACATTTCACTGTTCGACTACAATCTACCCCAAGAATTGATCGCACAGCATCCCGCCCGGCGGCGGGACCAATCGCAGTTACTGGTTCTGGACCGGGGCACGGGCGAGATTCGTGTTGACCCGTTCAAGAGCATAGTCAATTATCTCAAGAGGGGCGATGCCCTGGTGGTCAATGACACTAAGGTTTTCAAGGCGCGTCTGTGGGGACGTCGCGAGACTGGGGCCAGAGTCGAGATTTTTCTCATGAGGAGAGTCGACCCAGCTCAGCCGCTTCAATGGGAGGCGCTGGTGTCGCCTTCGCGGCGGGTGAAGGTGGGGGAGGAGATTCAGTTCGATGATCTGACGGTTCGTTTGGTGACGGACATAGGTAAGGGACGATGGAGGATCGCTTTTCACTCGGAGCGACAACGCAGCAGAATCATTGCGCGTTTCGGGCACGTGCCGCTACCCCACTATATCAGGCGCGACGACCAGCCGTCCGACCTCAGGCGGTACCAGACTATCTTTGCCGACAAGGATCATGTCGGTGCGGTGGCCGCACCCACCGCGGGGTTTCATTTTACCAGGTCGATTATCGACAGCCTGGAACGAGAGGGTGTCGAGACAATCAGAGTTTGCCTCCATGTCGGGCCGGGGACATTCAAGCCGGTGAAGACCGACACCATCGAGGAGCACGTGGTGGATCCGGAAATGGCCACACTATCGCCCCAGGCGGCGGCGGCGATAAATCGCGTGCGATCTCGCGGCGGGAAGATTGTCGCCGTCGGCACCACCAGCGTGCGCACACTTGAATCGGCGCCAATTTATGATGATATGGTCCAGCCGTTTTCGGGTATGGTTGATCTTTACATCAGGCCGGGTTATAGCTTCAGGTTAGTCGATCATCTCGTGACCAATTTCCATTTGCCGAAGTCGTCACTGTTGATTCTGGTCAGCGCCTTTGCCGACCGCGAACGAATCCTGAACGCCTACCACGAGGCGATCAAGCAGCGTATGCGTTTCTACAGCTACGGCGACGCGATGCTGATACGGTGAGAACTGCTTGACCTGGCCGAGGTTTCATTCGGCATATTTGTGATTGCGTTTCCATGAAGAAGCACATAGAATGCGAGCTATGGCAAGTTTGACGAGGTGGTTTATTGGCGGTTGTCGTCGGCTGTCAACCAGGCTGCGCAGATATGGTAAAATGTCTTGGGCTGCTCTCAAGACTCTGCACAGATTCGTCATGAACAGCGGCCCGGCGATTAGCGCCATTGCCACAGTTGTTATCGCAGTCTATGCTTATTTCACGTATGGGGTTCAACAGGAATTGCGCGTACTTCAGCATGATATAGTGCAAATGCAGACGGAACCGAAATTGAGCGGGAGTGTAGGAGTTCATTACCCAGGGGACTCCCTTTTATTCGAATACGATTACAGACTTACGAATATCGGTAGTGATACTGCTTGGTCGGTCTTCGACGAGATGCGAGCGTTCATACTCTGCGATACCCAGATAGTCTACCTCCCTGGCTACCTGTGGGGTAGGTTAGTGCATGGTCCAGGCTATTACCATGGGAGCTATTCCAGTTACAATCCGATAGCACCCGCCGGATATACGAGATCGGGCTTCAATGGTTTTGGGTCCTGGGTTGCGGGATTAGCCAACGCACTTGATGGTGTCATTATCTTAGAAGCGACATGTGTATATTGGGGTTCTTCGCCAATCAAGCGCTACGAGGGTCGCGAGTATTTCGTGTACATGCAGATGGGTGCTTACACTGGCGGCCGCTTTGAGAAACTTACGCGTCCGCAAGGCCAGTTACTGAAGCAGATCGAGAACCTTCATGACGAACGCAAGTATGCTGAGGTTACTTCTTCATCTCGCCTGGGGCTCAGGGACATGTATGATTCTCTATTTGGAGGTAGTGCGACTCTGGTTGTTGCCTCACCTGTCCCGTCGAGGTCGAACGTTATCCTTCCGTGGACCTACCGAGACACATTCATCCTCACTGATTCCGGATTCGTTGATTTTCTGGCGTATAGGCGGCAATTCGAGAGATTTCGGCAGTATGAGGACTATCTGAGACGAAAAGGCTACTCGGGACCGTAATCGCCTCTTCGTGCCCGTCCACATCTGCCGCTTCGCCGCTACTTCTTCTTACCCTTACCTTTGGCGGGTTTGTTGGCTGGCGGTGACTCGGCCAGTTTCTTTTTGGGAACTTTGACTTTCTTGACCTTGCCGTGAATGGTCACAAAACTCGTGCCGTTCGCGCGCATCCTGGCCACTTCATCCGGTGAGTGACCGTAATGGTTGCTGATGAACTTCAGGTTCACGAAATTCGCAATCTCAATATCGGTGAATCGAATCGTCCCCCAGTCATTCTTCTTTTTCTTCTTAAAGTGGCCATACGCTTTGCCATACGGTGGGCCCGGCGTGCGCTTCATGGGAACGTAGAATACCTCGGCCGTCAAGCCGTACTTGAGGCAGATATCCATATACGTCATGCCGCCCAGGCGGAACTTTATGATTATGCCAGGCGATACCTGGGCGTGCTTGGCCAGAAAGAAAACCACCGGGAGTTCCTCATCAGGAATCTTGCTCTTCTTCGCTTTGACAACGACTCTCTCTTCGACCTTGTAATGTTCACCAATGGCGAGGTAGAAACTTTTGATACCGTCGTCTCCGATCGACAGGCCAACGTTGACATCGGCGCGACAGTAGTGGGCTGCCGATCCCAGCAGGATGACGGTTAACAGGGTGGATAAAGTCGGAAAACGCATAAACGACCTCCGGTTTGGAAGGGTAGATTTCATGACAGGTGCGCCGGCCTTCGGCGACTCCCTCAAAGTACTATTATCGGTGATGTTGCGGGTGGTTTTGACTGGTATCAGATAGACTGTTCAGGAGTGAGACAGACCAACTGCCGATGGGGGAAGATTGAACGCCTTGGGACCACTCAAGGTTTGGTGTCTTCTGCAATCTTGACCTTGCCGGTTGTCTTGCCGACCATTTCCTCTCGAGCCGCGGTGTTATCCCAGACTCTCTTGATCAACTCGCCCAGGCAACTGTCGAGCAGTTGTTGGGTCGTCTTGCCCTGAAAGTGAGAAATAACTTTGAGCTTGTTCACGTAATCCTGTCGCAGCCAGATCGATTTTCTTATCCAGGCCACACCATTCTTGTCGATCCTGGAGTTTGAAACAATAATAGACTGTTCCGGCGCCTCTACATCGGATTGGTCCTGCTCGACCTTTGCACCTTTGATTATCGCCATGAGGCTATTCCCTTTCTTCTAACTATACCCTATAGTTATCGGCAAAATGAGTTTTTCTTGGAGGGGAAAGGAATGCAGGTAATCGTAAGTAGGGCGCCTGCTCGGCGGCACAAAAAAACCTGATGGCTTGGAAAAAACCATCAGGTCGGTAAACTGTTGGGATTTACTTAGCGCGCCCCAACCGGCGCGGTTGGAAACAGCGACTAAGTATCAGTCACCTCACATTTGTCATAATCCATCCGACCACCTCCTTTCCTGTGTACTCTTTATATTGAATCAGCAGGCCTATAGTTCAACAAAAAAAGTGAGTGATAAATCACTTTCTGGCCCAAGGGCCGGGTGCTTGGTGTTTTGTGGGCGGCAGACGTCCTGAAGCTGTCCCTGTGTCCACGTGGCGCACGAGGACGTACACCACGCACAAAACATGGCAGCTTTCCCTATACTCTACTGGGTTAATACCTAGTTGCCTAACTGCTCTCAATCGACTTATATTGCGTCACCATGAAGTCCTACGCCGTTATAGTCGCTGCCGGGAAGTCCAGCCGGTTAGAGGGAATGGTTCCCAAGCAGTTTCGCGAGATTGCCGGACGACCGATGTTGGCCTGGACCATCGGGCGTTTCGAAGCAGCCGAAACGATCGATCAGATTGTCGTGGTCGTGGCCGAGGAGAACCTGCTGTATACCAGCGAGCATGTTGTTGATCCATATCGGTTCAATAAGGTTGCCAGGATCGTCATAGGCGGCGACAGCCGGTTTGAGTCGGTCTATCGGGGAATCAAGTCGCTGCCATTGTCCACGCAGTTTGTGGTTATCCACGATGGCGCCCGACCGCTGGTAACACCGGATGATATCGATCGCGTCGTCTTGACGGCTCAGCAGGAGCGGGCAGCAATCCTGGCCGCGCCGATAAGCGACACCGTAAAACGTGCACAGGGTGGATTCATCTTAGCCACGCTCGACCGCGCGCTGCTATTTGGAGCGCAGACGCCGCAAGTTTTTCAATATGATCTGATCAAAGCTGCGTATGAGAGAGGAGGAACTGAGAATAACCCTGATTGCTACACTGACGATGCGGCGTTGATCGAGGCCGCAGGATTCAAAGTGAAAGTAGTGGAACCGACCGGACCTAACCTGAAGGTTACGACGCAAACAGACCTCGATATCGTAAGGTCGTTACTTATGAGGGAGACCAGCGGTGGCGATTAGAGTTGGTCATGGTCTCGACGTTCACCGTCTGGTGGCTGGGCGGCCTCTTATCATCGGCGGGGTTGAGATTCCGTTTGAGAAGGGACTGGAAGGCCACAGTGATGCGGACGTTCTTGTGCACGCTATTATGGATGCGCTGTTGGGCGCGGCGAGCCTGGGCGACATCGGCCGGCACTTCCCACCATCCGATCCTGCCTACCGAGACGCCGATTCGCTCAAGCTTCTGCAAGAGGTGTGGCGTATGGTTCAGATTGCGGGGTACCGGGTGGTCGTCAACATCGACGCCACTATTGTGGCGCAACGACCGATGTTTTCAGAGCATATTCCTGCCATGTGCGAGCGGATAGCAAGAGTGTTAGGGAGCGATACATCAAGAATCAATGTCAAAGCAACGACCACCGAGCACCTTGGATTCGTGGGTCGAGAGGAAGGCATCGCCGCCGAGGCAGTTTGTCTGATAGCAACCGATGAGTGAACACCCGGAACAGATCAATCAACTGCTCGACTACATTTTCGCGTACGGGTCAGTCTGGGTCTACCTGGCAATCTTCGCTGCCTGTTTCGTGGAAAACGTCTTTCCACCCTTTCCAGGCGACTCTTTCATTGTCGCAGCCGGTGGGTTGGTGGCTCTCGGCCGGCTGGATTTCACTCTTACGCTGCTGCTTATCATCACCGGTGGAATGGCGTCGGTGATGTTATTGTACACCATGGGTCGTCGGTTCGGACGCTCATACTTCATTCGGAAAGACTTCAGGTACTTCTCTGTATCCGATGTCGAACGAATGGAAGAGCGCTTCCGAAAATGGGGGGCAGTGGTTCTGGTTGCGTCGCGTTTCATCGTTGGGATGCGGGTCGTGCTGGCCGTGGTCGCCGGAATCAGTCGGTATCCCGCCGGGCGTATGACTCTGTTCTCAACATTCTCTTATCTGCTATTCAGCGGCCTGTTGTTTCTGGCCGCGCATAAACTTGTTGAGAATCTATCCGCGGTCGAGTATTATTTTACAGCGTATAATCATGTCGCCTGGCCGCTACTGATTGGCCTGGTGGCATTGTTAATTGTCCATAAGGTGCGAGCGCGACGTAAGGATAACGGGTGATGAAAGTACTTGTGCTGGCCGGTGGTGAGTCCAGTGAGCGGGAGGTTTCGCTAACGTCGGGAAGGGCTGTGTTTGAAACCCTTAGGCAGCTTGGTCACACCGTTCAAGCTGTAGACCCGGCGACGGGGGTGTCGTTGTTGACTGACGCCGGAAAGTTCATCACTGTCGACTCAGGCGAGAAATCGGATTCGCCCGACAAACAGAAGGCGTTGCCGCTTGCCTTCAGGATCAATAATGACCTAAAAGACATTGATGTCGCCTTCATCGCTTTGCACGGTGGCGACGGTGAGAACGGCTTATGCCAAAGCCTTCTGGAACTGGCCGGGGTCAGGTACACCGGTTCGGCTATGGCCGCCTGCGCCATGTCTATGGACAAAGCCATCACCAAACGACTCTGCCGGTCTGAGGGCATCCTGACGCCGCAATGGGAGTTGTACCGCCTGGCAGACAGTGTGATCCCGGACAATCTGGCTGAGATTATTGCTCAGAGGTTCATCCTCCCGGTGGTTGTGAAACCCAACGATAGCGGTTCGACAGTCGGTCTGACCAAGGTTGAACGCAATGAGGAGATCAACGGTGCGCTGGAGTCCGCTCTGAAAGAATCCACCAATATTCTGGTCGAGCAGTTTGTTCCGGGACGTGAACTCACGGTGGCGGTGCTCGACGGTCGGTCGTTCCCTGTGATCGAGATTGTTCCTGAGAGCGGCTTGTACGACTACGAAGCCAAGTATACCGACGGCAAGTCGGAATACATCTGCCCGGCCGTCATTCCCGCGTCCATCGGCGACGCTGTGCGACGTGCCGCCGTGAAACTGTTTGAGGTAATCGGTTGCGCCGGTTTGGCCCGTGTTGATTTCATGCTGGACGAAGACGGTCGCTTCTACTGTCTGGAACTTAATAGCGTGCCGGGCATGACTGATCTGTCGCTGGCGCCAATGGCGGCAAAAGCGGACGGAATTGACTTTCCACAATTGATGCAGATGCTGCTGGAGTCGGCTCTGGACCGTCCGGCCAAATGACATGGACAAGCTTACCCCCAAAGCCGTCATCTTCGATCTGGGCTCCACTCTGATCGACTACCCGTCTACTACTTGGGAAGAGGTGAGCGTCTACTGCATGGTCGAAGTCAGAAGGTTCCTGATTGAACGCGGCCATGAGTTACCCGACGATGAGGGGTTCTACGCGGTTTACCAGGAACTCAGGGATGAGCATCGCAAGGTTGCGGCGGAGTCGCTGATCGAGTGGACGGTGCCGCAGGTGGTGGCCAAGATGCTCGGAAGGTTTGACATTGATGCCGACGATTCGTTTGTAGACGAACTCTTTGACGTGTTTTACGGACCGGTGCGACAGTATCTCTATGCCTACGAAGATGCCGCCGACGTCCTTTCGAGAATCAACGATCGATATGGCACGGTCGGTCTGGTATCCAACACCGTATTTCCCGAGCGTACTCACCTTGAGGAACTCAAGCGCTTTGGCCTTGAACCGCTCTTGTCGTTCAAGCTGTTCAGCTCCAGTTTTGGTCTGCGTAAGCCACACCCCGATATCTTCCTCAAGGCGGCCAACCTCGCCGGTTTCGCACCATCGGAATGCGTCTATGTCGGTGATCGCTACGTGGAGGACATTGAGGGACCCAATGGTATCGGTATGGAAGCCGTGCTCCGATGGCAGGAGGGTCGCGACTATCCCGATCCCATGGCTTCCGATACACGAATAGTTTCGTCACTGTCTGAGTTGGTAGAGCATTTCGACTTCTGACGCCATGAAGGCCGTCGATGATAGGCCGCTGTCGCTGTCTCGCAAGCGTGGGTTGTCGGACCGATTTTTCGATGGACATCCGGGCGTCGCTCATGTATTATTATCAATTCTGCATCGACCGAGTTAGGTGCCGCAAACAAACTGACGAGGATTCATTATGGACCGCACTTTGGAACTGTTGAAGGAGCTTACTGAGGCCGATGGTGTCTCGGGGTACGAGCACGAGATTCGCAGGATAATGACCAGAGAGTTGGAGGGGCATGTCGACGAGATACTCCGTGATAAGATGGGGTCGGTGGTCGGGAAAAAACGGGGCACGGGCGACCGACCACGCATTATGGTGATAGGTCACATGGATGAGGTCGGCTTCATGGTCAAGGAGATCGAGGAGTCCGGCTATATCAAATTCCTCCCCCTGGGTGGTTGGTGGCCGCACGTAGCCCTGGGACAGCGCCTGAGGATCCTGACCTCGAAAGGTCCTGTCCTGGGTGTAATAGGTTCCAAGCCACCGCATCTGCTGGAGGACAAAGAGCGCACCAAAGTACAGAAGATCAGTGATATGGTTCTGGATGTGGGCGTTCAGGACGGCTTCAATGTTCGCAAGAAACTCGGCATCAGGGAAGGGGACCCGATTGTTCCTGACAGCGAGTTTGCGGTTCTCGGCAATCGCAAGCAGTATCTAAGCAAAGCGTTTGACAACCGCATGGGTTGCGCGGTGGCGCTGGACGTGGTCCGCAAGTTTCAGCGGGTCAAACATCCCAACACGATTTTTGCGGGCGGCACGGTTCAGGAGGAAGTAGGTCTGCGTGGCGCCCACACTCTGGCGCATTTGGTTGATCCGGACGTCTGTTTTTGTGTAGACGTCGGTGTGGCTCAGGATTTGCCACCTCAACCATTCTCGAAACGCGAGAAGCTGGGCGGCGGTCCCACGATCTTAGTTTATGACGCCAGAATGATTCCCAACGTGGCTTTTAGGGATTTGGTGGTCAAGACGGCAGAGGAGAAAAAGATTCCGTTCCATCTGTCGGTAATGGAGCGCGGCGCCGGTGACGGTGGAGCGGTTCATCTGTCGCGTCTGGGCGTGCCGACGATTTACCTGGGTGCGCCGGTACGGTACATTCACGCTCATAATGGAATCATGAACCGCACCGATTATGATAATACAGTTAAGCTCATAGTCGAGGTTATCAAAAAGCTCGACAAGAAAACGGTCCAGTCATTTACGGAAGGTTAGTTTACGATGGCCCTCAGGTTCAAGAACAGTCTCACTCGTGTTAAGGAAGAGTTCAAGTCGATAGAGCCCGGCAAGGTGCGCATGTATACCTGTGGGCCGACCGTGTATGATTTCGCCCACATCGGGAATTTCCGCACTTACATGTTTGAGGATTTATTGCGGCGATACCTCAAGTACAAGGGTTACCAGGTCACCCAGGTGATGAACCTGACCGATGTCGACGACAAGACTATCCGCGATTCCCAGGCCGCCGGGATCACGCTGAAGGAGCACACCGATCCGCTCAAAAAGGCTTTCTTCGAGGACCTTGATGCGCTCGGAATAGAGCGCGCTGAGTACTACCCGGCCGCAACCGACCACATCCCGGAGATGGTGGCGATTATCAAGAAGCTCCTGGACAACGGACTGGCGTATGAGATCGACGGCCACTACTACTTCAGGATTTCCGCCTTTCCTGCCTATGGCAAACTGGCCAATCTTGATCTGACCGGGCTGAAGGCCGGAGCGCGAGTAGCGGCCGATGAGTATGAAAAGGACTCGGTGTCCGATTTTGCTCTCTGGAAAGCCTGGGATGGGGCCGACGGTGATGTCTACTGGGAGACCGATCTGGGCAAGGGTCGTCCGGGTTGGCATATTGAGTGCTCGGCGATGTCCATGAAATACCTGGGCAACCACTTCGATATCCATTGCGGTGGCGTGGACAATATGTTCCCGCATCACGAGAACGAGATCGCTCAGTCCGAGGGGGCGACGGGGGAGAAGTTCGTTGATTACTGGTTGCACAGCGAGTGGCTGATTGTCGAAAGCCGCAAGATGTCCAAGTCCCTGGGAAACTACTACACGCTGCGTGATGTGCTGGACAAAGGTTACTCGGTGGCGGCTGTTCGTTATTTGCTGCTGGCCACGCACTACCGCCAGCAACTCAACTTTACCTTCGACGGCCTGAAGGCGGCGCGCGCGGCATTGGAGCGATATAACGATTTCATAGCCAACCTGACGGACTATACAGGAAGCGAGTCGGGGGGTAAGGCGCAGCAGATCATCGAAAAAGCAACCGATGGTTTTGAGGGAAGCCTCGACGATGACCTCAACATTTCCGGAGCGCTCGGGGCGGTGTTTGATTTCATTCGTGATATCAACCGTCTTAAGGCGGGTGAGCAACTAACGAGTGCGGAGCGTGACGAGGCGCTGAAGACCATTCGTAGTTTCGATTCTGTACTGAACTTTGCGCAAAAGACAGAGACAATCGACTCTAGAATCGAGGCACTCATTCAGCAGCGGCAGGATGCCCGCAAGGCAAAGGATTTCGCACTGGCCGACAAGATCCGGGCCGACCTGTTGGCTGAGGGTATAGTGCTTGAGGACAGTCCCCAGGGCGTGCGCTGGAAGCGTAAGGTGTGATGAGCGGTCTGCTGGGTGGCCCAGGGCTTGGAGGCTGTCTCAAAAGTCGCTTTTTCTATCGCGTAGCGGCGGGCCTTGTGTCCGCCGGAATCCAGGTGGGAGACAAGCCCCCACCCTACGCGGTGTTAGAATCTTAGCACATAAACAGTGGTGAGGACGATGCATTCACGACCGAGTTATGAGACAGCCTCCTTGCTGTGGGAGATTCAGACATGACAAGGACGCAGGATAGCCAAGACCGGCAGATGTGGACATCTGCCGCGCACAGAAACGGTACCCGGCTTGACCGGGCGCTTGACAATGTCTCTACAATCGCTTACTTGTTCCTCGCAAGAATAGAAAGCCAGCGTAGCTCAGTTGGTAGAGCAGCTGATTTGTAATCAGCAGGTCATCGGTTCGATCCCGGTCGCTGGCTCTTGAATTCCCCCAAGAGGCCACTTAACCCGCGCTTGTTTTCCATCTTAAGTGCTACTATCACTAACTTGTTTTTTGAGAACCGATGAACTAACTTGTGGGCCGTAGTTCGGAACTGAACTGAGTGGTGATTTGACGATGACCGTTATCGACGTACAAGACCTGACCAAAGTATACCGAACGGGTATGCGCAAGGGCGATATTGTGGCGCTTGACAGTGTCAGTTTGTCGATAGGGATGGGGGAGATTTTCGGTTTGCTTGGTCCCAACGGCGCCGGCAAGACAACGCTCTTTAAGGTTCTTCTTGGTATTACGCAAGCCACGTCGGGTGAGGCGTCCTTGTTCGGTCGTCCGCCATCCGATCCGAAATCACGGTTGCAGGTCGGATACCTGCCGGAAAATCATCGTTTTCCATTTCATCTCACCGGCCTGGGACTGCTGGAATTCTCGGCCCGCATGTATGGCATGTCCCAGTCGGAAATCGACCAGCGTTCCGAGGAGCTTCTCGAGTTGGTCGGGATGGCCAGGTGGGTCGATACGAAGATCAGCAAATACTCCAAGGGTATGGGGCAACGCATCGGTCTGGCGCAGGCGATGATCTCCGATCCGGATGTGCTGCTCCTGGATGAACCGACCGACGGTGTCGATCCGGTGGGGAAGATAGAGATTCGCAAGGTGCTCGAACGCATCCGCTCCGACGGCAAGTCGATAGTACTCAACAGTCATCTCTTATCCGAGGTGGAGTCGATGGCTGACCGAGTCGCGATTCTTTCCAAAGGTCGGATCATCAAGATCAGCAGCGTTGAGGACCTGACCAGCCGTAAGAGCCAGTACGACATTGAAGCGGACATGGGCAGCAGACTGATTGAGATCCCACCGGAAATTGGCAAAGTGGTGGTTGTGACGGCGCGCGGTATGACCGTGGAACTGACCAAAAGGGATAATGTCAACTACGTTATCGACCATCTCCGAATGAAGAAGATTTCGATCTACTCGGTCACGCCGGTCAAGGTGAGTTTGGAGCAGTCGTTTATCGAGACGATCACCGAAGATGCGGAGTCGCAACCATGAGAGGAATCCTCACCGACTGTATTGCTGAGATGGTGGACCGCAAGGTGCTCTGGATCTTTGCAGTGGTGACCGTCATCGGGATTCTGAGCGTGGTGGTTTCGCGATCGATCGAGATGCAGTTCCAGTCCGAGGGTATGGATTTCCAGCAGATGAACGAAATGCTCGGCAATCCCCTGATGAAGGGCTACAATTCATTCATGTATTTCCTGGTCTTCCTGTCGGTTCTGGCGACGGCCGGCCTGGTGCCGAACATGCTGGCTCGGGGACGAGTTGACTTCTACCTCTCCAAGCCGCTGTCGAGAAAAGCGCTTCTGCTCAACAAAGTATTTGCGATCTGGGTGGTCTATGGCGCTATCATGGTGCTCGTGATGCTCATCGAGTTCGTGGTCGGCGGATTGGTGTACGGGATGTATGACTCTGGTATAGTCTATATCATCCTGACCAACCTGCTGGCGTTTTTCCTCTGGTTGAGTGTGACCACCTTCGCCGGTGTTCTGAGCGGCTCTGGTGCCATGAGTATGATGGCGGCCTTTCTTGTGTGGGTCCTGCAGAAAATACTGGCTTTTCATAATGGTATCAAAGAACTCATAGATGCTCCGATCGTTGAGAAGATCATTGACGGTCTCTATTATATCGTCCCCAAGACGGGTGAGATTTCCGACTTGGCTGACAGTCTGGTCGCAGGCGATTCTGTTGACTGGATGCCGCTGTACAGTTCGCTGGCCTTCGCGGTGGTGCTCCTGTACGTGACGATCTGCCTGTTCAATCGCAAAGACTATTAGTCCGCATTGTCCATAGGGGGTTTGTTGGGAAACCTCCCAAACTCGTCATCGCGAGACCACACGTTTCGCGTGGTCGTGGCGATCTCAATTCGTTGGCAGACTTGGCGGATGAGATTGCCACGGTCGCCTGCGGCGACCTCGCAATGACGAGAAAAGCAGCTTTTTCAACAAGCTCTGAATGGCGTGCCACCCGTACACATTGGTACCCCACCCAGAGCCGTGGCGTCGGGTGGGTTTAACCAATGGTGACATGTGCGGACCTGCGAAGCGCGAAGGGCCGAGTTGCCTGTGGACATCTGCCAGACACACCGTGACGAAATCAACGGCGCGGCTCTTTACACGCCGAATCGTTCTGGCTATATTCCGCCAGGATTATTAACACCGTGTGAAGGAGATCGTTGTGACCCCATTTGAGTATCTAAGAAAAACTGAGAAGAAGCGCCTGGATGATCTGTTTCGCTTCCTGAGTTTCCCGTCCGTCTCGGCCAAATCGGAACATAAGAAAGACATGGTTGCCTGCGCGAAATGGCTCAAAGCGCACCTGGTTGCCATCGGCTTCAAGACTAAAATCTATCCTACCGCCGGTCATCCGGTGGTCTATGCCGAGTATCTGGTCGACCCGAAGCTCCCCACTATCCTGTACTATGGTCATTATGACGTCCAGCCGCCGGAGCCGCTGGAATTGTGGAAGTCGCCACCGTTCAAGGCCGAAGTGCGAGGCGGCTACATGTATGCGCGCGGCGCCCATGACGACAAAGGGCAGATTTTCGCGCAGATCAAGGGACTGGAAGCGGTGCTGAAAGCGACCGGCACGCTGCCGGTGAATGTCAAACTGGTGGTTGAAGGAGAAGAGGAGACGCATCCCTCACACTTGCCCGCTTTCATCAGGAAGCATCGTAAGATGCTGAAAGCCGATGTGGTCGTGGTCTCGGACACCGCCCAGTTCAGTCGCACTCTTCCCGCTGTTACCTTCGGCCTGCGGGGTATCGCCGCCGTCGAGATATTCGTATATGGCCCTAATCGCGATCTTCATTCCGGTTCGTTCGGTGGCACCGTTACCAACCCGGTAAACACTCTGTGTGATATGGTCGGCAAACTGCACGACAAGAACGGCAAGGTGACGATTCCCGGCTTCTACGACGGGGTCAAGCCGCCCAACAAGTGGATGAAGAACCAATTCCGACGTCTGCCTCACAGTGACGCGAAGTATAAGAAGTCTCTCGGAGTGTCGGCGCTTGGTGGTGAAAAGGGATTCACTACCTTGGAACGCGCCGGGGCCCGTCCGACCTGCGATGTGAACGGGGTTACCGGCGGGTATCAGGGAGAGGGGCACAAGACCATCATTCCATCGATGGCATCAGCCAAGATTACGATGCGACTGGTGCCCGGCATGGACCCAACTGATATCTGTAACAAGATCGAAAAGTATCTGAAGAAGATTGCGCCCAAGTCTGTGCGTGTCAAAGTGGAGAAATCCGGTGGCGCTAAAGCGGTGGTAGTCCCGACCGATAGTCTCTGGCTCCAGGCCGCCAAGGGAGCGATTAAGAAAGGGTTTGGGAACGAACCGGTTTTCATGATGGAGGGTGGTTCGATTCCGATCGTGAATGATTTCAAGAAGACCCTTGGTCTGGATACGCTGCTGATCGGTTTTAGCCAGCACGACGACAATACGCATTCACCGAATGAGCGCTTCCGTGTGAAGGATTTCAACAATGGCTGCAAGACGGCGGCAGCGCTCCCCGAGGCGCTGGCGAAGGTGGAGGTCTGATGGAGCTGGGACTAAAAGGCAAACGCGCCCTGGTCACCGGCGCATCAGCCGGGCTTGGCGCCGCGGCAGCCACGGCGCTGGCGGCGGAAGGCGCTCAGGTGGCAATCAATGGGCGTGACCGGAACAGACTGGAGCAAGCCGCTCAGAAGATCCACGAGACCACCGGTATTCAACTCACGCTGCACGTTGGTGATGTTTCCAGGGCGGAAGATGTTGAACGCATTACCGGTGAAGTCGGGTCGATCGACATCCTCGTAGCCAATAGTGGTGGACCCCCACCCGGACAGTTTCTCGATCTAACAGCGCAGCAATGGAATGAGGCCGGGGACCTGTTGATTGGCTCAGCCACCCATCTCACGCGCGCCGTGATGCCCGGCATGATAGAGAAAAACTGGGGACGGGTGATTTACATCACCTCGGTTGCCGTACTGCAACCGGTTGATAACCTGATTTTGTCGAACAGTTATCGCGCCGGTGTCACCGGCTTGTGCAAGACCTTGTCGAACAACTACGCTCGGCACGGCATTACGTTCAACTGCGTCTGTCCCGGTTACACGGCCACCGAACGACTGCTGAGTCTGGCTGACTCGATTGCCGCCGACAGCGGGAAAACGCAACAGGAGGTCATGGACCAGTTCGCGGCGGCATGTCCCTCCGCTCGACTTGGAGACCCCGATGAGTTGGCCGCGTTGATCGCTTTCCTTGCCGGCGACAGGGCAGCCTATATCACCGGCACCAGCATTCCGGTCGACGGCGGTTTGCACCGAGGCTTGCTGTAGGCCACAACGCGCAACCGGTACTGGCTACGGTTATCTCCACCCTATGGTTGGGTGAACAACTGGGTGAGTGGTTTGTTGCCGGTGGTCTGGCCGTGTTGGTCGGGCTCGCCATATCTGAGTTATCGAGGAGACGAATCTCCACACAATAGAAAAAGCCGGGTGCTCTAAACACCCGGCTTGCATTCACACAGGCTGTGACTCTTAGAAGCTGGCCTTCAGTGTCCAATACTGGTTAGCGTCGAACACTTCCGTTTGGGTCCAACAATACTCGAATGTCAAATCAGTGTTGCCGAGTTCAAACATGACGCCTGCACCCAGTGACGCACCGTACAGCCAGTGGTCCTGGTCGGCGTAGTTGTACCCGCCTCGGAGTGAGTACTTGCCATCGTAGACATACTCAAAACCACCCTGATAGAAGTCCTCAGAGAAGTTGTTGGAGCGGAAGTTGCCGGTGACGGTAGCCAGATGCAGGTCCTGGTCATACATGTCGTAGGCCACGCCCATATTGATCGAGCTGGGGAGCTCGAATTCTCTGGATTCCGCCGCCTGCGAATGACCCTCGATATTGTTCTGGAAACCCTGTCCCGAAAACTGCATCGTGGGGCCATAGTTCTTGATTGCCAAACCAACGGAGAAGCCCTTCCAACGTGGGTCATAAATGAAGCCGACGTCGAAGGCAACACCGGTCGCCCGGACTTCAAAAATGTCCTCGTTGAGGAACATGGCCGTAGCGCCAAACGAAACGTTAGCTGTCAGCACCTTGGCATAGGTCACAGCAAGAGTGGCCAGGCTGGGCGAAAATAGCCGCCCCGTTCCTTCCGGCTGTTCCCTGGTGGTTTCTTCCATCTCACCGATCGAAACAACCTTGGCCGAGATTCCGAGTACCCCGAAACCTTCGATTCTGGTACCCATACCACCGAAGTTGACGTCAACATCGACCAGGTACGGCTGATGGGTGAACATCACTTCTGTGCCCTCAAGTGAGGCCAGCCCGGCCGGATTCCAGAAGATGGACTCCACACCGGACACGTTGGCTACCACCGAGCCGCCCATGGCCGTGCCACGCGAGCCGATCGGTATCAATAACTCTGGAGCTCCAGCCGTACCCATCCGCAGCGCGTTCCCCGCGTACACGGGGCTGATGCTTACGGCGAGGAGGACTAGCGCTAGAATAACGTATTTTGTTTTCATTAGTTCTTATCCTTTCGCCTAGTAAGTCTGCAAGAGTTCTACTTCTGTGAAAACCGCTATCTTGCCGACCTTCTGGCCGATATCCTTAGCGTCTACCACCCACAAGTAGATACCGGAAGCAACCGGCAGGCCGTTGGCCGTGTTGGCGCCCCAACTGGCTGTGCTGGTAGTTGCATCATTCTTCTCGATTTCGTATATGAACTCACCGGCCAGGTTGTAGATAGTGATCACACACTCGGTTGGCAGGTTCTGGAACATGATCTGGTAGTTACCGACCGCCGGATCATACGGTCCGTACAGATAGAACGGATTCGGCGCTACCGTGATGTTGTCCAGCAGGGCTTCTGCCGAGGACATTGTCATTATATCGGTATTGACGACAAAAGTGTCAGCCGGGAAGTTCGGCTTGGTCGTAACCAGGCGGAAGATCGTACCCTGTTCGGGACAATCCTGGGTGAACGGTGGCTCGGAACCGCCGTTCCAACTGACCAACACGGTGCGTGCAAGGACCTCATTTCCAAGATCGGTATAATCATACCCATCGAGCATGTCCGCTTCGTTAGCCAGATATCCGGTTTCACCAGGTGACATGTCGATAGGATTGTACCAATATACCCAGTCAGTGAATGGGTCATTGTTTCCACCAGAAACAGAGTGCTCAAAGTTGCCACCACCGTTGTCCGAATCACCCCAGGATTCAAGGGCGTAGATATTGTCTTCGCCATCATCAATAATCAATGGAACCAGACGAAAATCGTCGCTAACATCATCAGGGGTTCCGATACCGATGTTCCACAATTCGAACGGTACCCAGAAGACATTATCATCGAGGTAGGCTTCACATGCATAACTACCATTGACCCCTGGTGTCGCGTTGTCGCCGGTGAAGCGCATCTCGTAATCGAAGGAGTTAATCACCTCGAAGTTACCTCCATCGCGGGTTGCCCGAACCAGCAAGGAATCATAGCTTCCCCAGGTTCCCCCATCGTTAGTACCGCCGTTGTCAGCAGTATGGAAGCCCCAAAGTCCGTCGCCAACCTGCTGGCCATCGGTAGGATAGCCATCGGGATCAACACCAGTTGGCACCGGGAATCCAGCCCATGGGAAAGCACCCGCTTCCGGAGGATCGATGGGACCATCAGCGTTGGCAACCACCTCGAAGCTCAGGAAATCAACCGGCGGACCGGTCACCTTCCACAAGATACCGTCGACGATTTCGTAGTCGTCATCGCCGGACAGGTTCTTCTGATTCTGGAGCACGTATGTGTTGGCGTCAACGTCGAAAAGGTGCCACCAGGTTGTATCACCGGTCGCATCTTGAGTAAAGGTGAGGCGATACTCATGACCGGTCAACGCATAGTGGTCGACAACGATAGGAATCACCTGACCCTGCGAGATACCTACAACATGATCAGCTTCCAGTGTGTCGCCGAAGAAAGCACTGTATTCTTCATCAGCTACCGGTCGCTGTGGTGTCACGGCAACAGTAGCGGCCGATGTAAGTGTTTTGAATCCCAAGTCCTGGCTTTGGTCCACCGTGTATGCATCGACCTTGTAGTGGTACTTGGTGATGTTACGAAGTGGGCCGCCGAGGACGTGATCTTCTTCTATGAAGATATGGTGCTTAAGACCCAGATCATTACCTTTCTTGACGAGGCGGATTTCCGGTACCGCCGTGATCGGATCAAACACCTCATCAAAAACGTTGACTATGCTGTTAGCAAGATCAAAGGCTGCAATCTGAGTCCACGGTCCGGTCGATGTCTCACCTTGCCATATGATATAGCCCTCAAATGGGTAGGTGCCATGTTCTACTTCGGACACGTCAGTCCAGTTCAGAGAGATACCTTCATTCTTGAAGCTGGCGCTTACGATCGGAGTCGCCGGCGGCTGCGGCAACTCAAAGTCGCGGTCGTAGGCGATCTGCGCAAACTTGTCATTGAACTTCATCAACGAAATCGACGTCAGACGGTCGATCGCCTGCCCGACCACGATGGCCGCCACGAACTCAGTTGAATCCCCGGGGGTAAAAGTGATTGGACCGGTTGTCTGCATCCAGCGTCGGTCGGCCGGGTCAAAGTCGATGTCACCGGTACCGGCAGTCGGATCGCCGGCATGCATGAACTTGGTGACTACGCCGTCGTACTCGTACGGATCGCCGTTGGCGGCCAGACCTCGCATGTAGTTGAAGGTCTCAACGGAGTTGTTGGGGTCGGTGCCGTTGATGTACTTATTGAACGACGTCATTCCCATATTGACATAGCCCGGCCAGGTAGTACCCCACATCTTGGCCACATCATCGGGGTTGCCAGTTTCAAGAAGCGGGCCCTGGAAGAAGTCGTAGCCAACCGCAGGTGGTTTGTCGAAGTAGTGATTGGCGTCGTCGTTGTCCGAGTTATACACGTATCCAAGGTCCTCGTCAACGAAGCAACCCACCAGATCGTCAGTGTATTCACCCAGATCAGGATCGCACCAGAGCGAAAAATGGCAGTCTTCAATGGTGTTGCCACCCTTGTTGAAAACCTGGAAGCGGATGAAGATGATCTCACCGAGCGCGTCCTCGCGGTCGAACGCCCAGGTGGTCTGACGAATCTCGATACCCAGCGGATCGGTCTCGCCGCTGCCGTTGTCGTGCGCAGCCGGGTTGGCGTCATTGTAGACCGCCCAAAGCATCTGGTCACCGATCATGTCCGGGTCGCCTTGGTCATCCACCGGCGCGCCATTCCCCACCGGCCAGTTCGTCCAGTCATCGTTGGGATTGTCGGCCATACTGTCGGAGTACAGCTTGTAGACCTTGTAGGCAGGGTCAGTATCGAATCCCGGATTGAAAGTCCAGGTCGTATCATTGCCGGTGACACTAAGGACACTGTCCATCGGCCCTGCGATGTACTCGTCGGAGTATTCGGCGACGGCCACTCGTATATCCTCGCCGACGCGGCCGCCGACCCAGAGACCGGAAGCATACAGTATGTAGTCGTCCAGCGACCCATCATTGATGCTGGCATTGTCAACGTATGGATAGAATGTGCCGGCATCGTGACCGAACACGCCCGAAAGGTCGCGGCAGAAATTGGCGTGGTTGGTCACGAACATCAATATCTTGTTGGCATTGATGTACGTGGCGTTGTCAACCACTGCCGACATCGGGCGCTCCGTTCTACTCTTATATGGCGGCGCCGCCATGAGCGGCAATGCCACAATGAAGATCAATAGAATTGTAAGCAGTTTTGTTTTCATTGTCTACATCCCCGTCGTTTAGAATGACGCCCGCAGACCAAAGTACACCATCCTCGGGTTGGAGTAGTTGGTTGCGTTGTGCTGTTTAAGTTCGTACGCGTTCACATAGTCCTCGCCCAGGTTGACGATGTTGGTTTGGCCAACCTCGGTATCCAGGTATCCGGTCCCATCCGGTTGCCCCGTGGTCTCGTAGACGCCTATCGCGTTTTCACGATCAAGCAGGTTCTTGACCCAGATGTACGGAACCAGGTCGTAATTGCCGATCTTGAAGTTTCGTTCCAGCTTAACGTCGATACTAAAGTTCCACGGCTTATTCGCCGAGTTTACCGCCGCTGCCGGACCCGGTCGAACGGCTGACTCCACCGCCGCATCGTACATGGTCATCGGCGTGTAGGGACTCCCGCTGCCGGCGTATACGATAGCATTGAAATTGGTGTTTTCAAACGGGAAGATGTCCCCAAACCGCGGACCTTCCTGTCGACCCATACGCATATCAAACAGGGCGGTAAGGTTGTGCCGCTGGTCGTAATCGAGCGGCGCCGTTACCTTCGGGGTACCGGTCGGGTTGGACCAGTTGATCACATAAGATGACTGCGCGTACGACCCGGTTCCCGTCGCCCAACTGAGGGTGTACTTCAGATCGAGTCTGATATTGTTCGTACGGCGCATGGCCAGATTGAAGTCGATCCCCTTGATTGTGCCGTAGTCGATGTTGTCGAAAATACTGTAGACGCGAATGCTCGAGTGCACGCTGTCATAGGTGTGAATCTGCGTCAGGTCCTGAACGTCTTTGTAGTAGGCATCGATGCCAAAGGCGACGTTGTCGGCCAACTGATGGGTGACACCCACTTCGTAGAGGGTGGTTTTCTCAGGTTCCAGCCTGGGGCTGGAGAACGGAAAGTACGACCCGGCAGTTACCCGTGCTTCCCAGAAATCCTGACCCACATACAGTTTATCCAGGTCGGGGCGTTGGAAGAACTTGCCGAAGCTCACGTGCATCTGAGTTCGATCCGATACCGGGAACGAGACGCCCAGGCGAGGCGACAATCGAGTGAACTTCTTGGTGTCTTCAAGGTCGGCCTCATCGAGCACGCCTAACTCACCGAATTGGTACGGGTTGAGGGTGTCCTTGATGCGCTGGGTCTTGTAGTCGAAATAATCGAAACGGATTCCGGCGTTGACCACTACGCCTCGCCATTCGAACCGATCCTGAACGTACATACCGAGATTGATGGGATGTTTCGCTTCGTTGAAGACCCCCTCATCGTCTGATACGTTACCCAGGCTGTCAAATCCATACCGGTTAACGCGAAGCTTCGAATAACCCTGTGTGGCGCCGAGAACGCGGAAATACCGCAAAGTGTGGCGCTGGAAGTCGAAGCCGAGTTTCAGGGTGTTGCGTTCATCGGCCTGCAAGTTCAGATCTCCTTTGACGCCGATATAGGATGACTTGCGATGGATAAACGAGGAAAAGTACGGCGACTGGGTGGTCGTGACACTATCGACGAAAGTGATTACGGTACTGTCCTGGGGGTCGGAGAAGGTTGTATCTTCACCCGCGACAACAGTATCGGCCCAATCAAAGTAGTCCCAGCCGGTCGTATCCGGGTTGGCCACCACAGTGATGTCCTCGAAATCTGTCCAGAACAGATCGTACTCACCGAACTCCGGGTTGACGATATCATCGATCTCACCGTCGTCCCAGTAGTAATGGCGCTCATAGGCTTCGTAATCGTCAAAAACTACACCATCACCACGAATCCGTTCGGTGCTGAAGTAAGAACCACTCAGGTTGAAAAAGGCGTCGGCATTCAGGGTGTGAGTGATCTTGGCGTTGACGCCGAGGTTCTTGTCCTCGAAACGAGGTGCGTGAGCGGGATTGAGCGCCCATTCCTGACGGTACTGGCGCCAGTAAGCCTGTGAGCCGTTACCCGAAAGCTGGAACTTCGTAT
>JAUWIB010000032.1 GCA_030605565.1 bacterium | reverse complement strand
TCTTGCGCGACAAAACCATCGTCATCGCCGCCGTCAACGTCGTCTTACCATGATCGACGTGACCAATCGTGCCGACGTTCACATGCGGCTTTGTCCGTTCAAACTTCTCCTTCGCCATAGCCTTCAGCTACCTCCGTTTATCTCACGTGTTCTAACATCTTCTGCGATACTTCCTCGGGTACGGGCATGTACTTCGAAAACATCATCGTAAAGACTGCCCTGCCCTGCGAGATATTCCGCAGAGTGTTGGCGTACCCAAACATTTCAGACAGTGGAACGGTGACAGCGATCACAGTCGCACCGTCGCGCGGCACCATTCCGTTTATCTTGCCGCGCCTCGAGTTAAGGTCACCGACCACCGAACCCATATAAGCTTCGGGAACAACAACCTCTACATCCATTATCGGCTCAAGAAGCACCGGCGCCGCTTTCTTTGCGCCGTTCTGCAACGCCAGATAGCCGGCGACTCGAAAGGCCGACTCATTGGAATCAACCTCATGCGAATTGCCGTCGAGCAATTCACAGTGAACGCCGGTCAACTGATACCCGGCCAGCACACCGGAACTCATGGCTTCCCGGATGCCTTTCTCGATCGCCGGAATATACTCTTTTGCCACGGCTGCGCCAACGATTTTGTTCTCGAATTGGAAATGAGTACCATCTTTTGTGGGCCGCAGCCTGATTTTGACCACGCCGTAATGCCCTTTGCCGCCGGACTGCCGGATAAATCGGCCCTCCGACTTCACTTCCCTGGTAATAGCCTCTTTATAAGCCACGGAAGGCCGCCCAACAGACGCAGCGACACCAAACTCGCGAATCAACCGCACGGTCAGCACTTCCAGGTGCAATTCACCCATCCCGCTTATGATAGTCTGACCGGTTTCCTCGTCATGACGGACCTGAAAAGTCGGGTCCTCGGCCGCCAGCCGCGTCAGAGCATCGTCGAGTTTCTCTTGATCCGCTTGTGTCTTGGGTTCAATGGCTACCGATACGACCGGCTCGGGAAAGGTCATCTTTTCCAGAATCACCGGGTGCTTGACATCGCACAGGGTGTCGCCGGTAGTGGTCTTGCGCATACCTATTACGGCGACGATATCACCGGCCGAGGCAGCTTGGATGTCTTCGCGCTTGTTCGAGTGCATCCGAAGCAAGCGAGCAACGCGCTCTTTGTGACCGCGATTGGGGTTAAGCAAATAAGTGCCGGTCTTAACCTGCCCGGAATAAACTCGGACATAGGTCAGTTTACCGACGTAAGGATCGCTCATAATCTTGAAGGCCAGTGCCGAGGCAGGTTCGGAGGCGTCAGGTTTGCGCAGAAGCGTTTTGTCGGCTTTAACAGGATGGTGCCCCTCGATTGGAGGCAGATCCGCCGGCGACGGGAGAAAATCGACCACAGCGTCAAGCAGCTTCTGGATACCTTTGTTCTTGAACGACGACCCACAGAGTACCGGGACCATATCATTGGCGATGGTAGCCTTTCGCACTGCCTGGACCACCCGAGCCGGATCAAGTTCCTTATCGTGCAGGAACTGTTCCAACAGGCGATCATCGTGTTCCGCCACCGCCTCAAGTAGTTTTTCGCGATACTCATTGGCTGTAGCAAGCATATCGTCGGGGACCTCAAGATCATCGAAGATCGTGCCCTGAGAATCCTCGTGGAAAACGCGGAACTTCATCGTGAGCAGGTCGATGATACCGCTGAACATCTCCCCTTCTCCGGCCGGAATAGCGATTGCCACACACTGAGTGGCAAAGCGGTCGTTCATGGCCTTGAGGGCAGCAGCGAAGTTCGCCCCCGTCCGGTCCATCTTATTAATGTAGGCTATACGCGGGACACCGTACTTGTCGGCCTGTCGCCAGACAGCTTCCGACTGAGGCTCAACACCACCAACGGCACAGAAGAGAGCCACCGCGCCATCAAGGACACGAAGCGACCGTTCCACCTCCACGGTGAAGTCGATATGTCCGGGAGTATCGATGATGTTAATGGTATGTTCACGCCAGAAACAGGTAGTCACTGCGGAGGTTATAGTAATCCCGCGCTCTTTTTCCTGCTCCATCCAGTCCATCGTCGCTGCCCCGTCATGGACCTCCCCCATCCGGTGCGTCTTGCCCGTATAGAACAGAATACGCTCGGTGGTGGTAGTCTTGCCGGCGTCGATGTGAGCCATGATACCGATATTTCTAACGTGATTCAAATTCATGATTATCTGACAAAAAAAATCCTGGCTGACCGCACTAGTGAGTCGGCGCCTTCGGCGCCGATTGAGCGTTTGCACACTCGGCTATTCGAATCAGCAGGAGGAGAACAACCAGAAGGCAATTTGAGATTCAAACTGTCAAGGTCGCACAACAACCTCCTTCACACAAGGAACGTGAATAAATGTTCTCATTGGCTGAGACGTTCTAACCTAACAACTCAATCTTACCATTTGAAATGGGCAAAAGCCTTGTTGGCTTCAGCCATTTTGTGCGTGTCCTCCTTTTTCTTAATCGAGGCGCCTTCGTTGTTGGCTGCTGCCATGAACTCGCCTGCCAGCTTCTCCGCCATCGTCTTGCCGCTTCTTGCCGCCGAATAACTGATCAACCAGCGGATAGCCAGCGCCGTACGCCGGTCAGCCCGGACTTCCACCGGCACCTGATAGGTGGCGCCGCCCACCCGGCGGGACTTTACTTCCAGCACCGGCTTCACATTGTTGAGCGCCTTGTGGAACTGTTCAAGTCCAGATTGGCCGGTTTTTTTCTCAACAACATCTATAGCCTTGTACAAAATCTGCTCAGCCACCGACCGCTTGCCTCTATGCATCAGACAGGAGAGAAAGGTCGTAACCAATTTGTCCCCGTACCTGAAGTCAAGAATCGGGGGTCGTTTTTCCGCTTTGATTCGTCTGGACATATCTTCTTACCGGATAAACCTATGCTTTTGGCCTCTTGGTGCCGTATTTCGACCGACCACGCCTACGATCCGCCACACCCAGGGTGTCCATGGTGCCACGGATAACATGATACCGAACACCCGGCAGATCCTTGATGCGACCGCCGCGGATAAGCACGATGGAGTGTTCCTGCAAATTATGCCCTTCGCCGGGAATATACGCAGTAACTTCCATCTGATTCGTCAACCGCACCCTGGCCACTTTACGCAGGGCGGAGTTCGGCTTCTTGGGAGTAGACGTATACACACGAGTACACACGCCACGCTTTTGCGGCGATCCCTTGAGAGCCGGTGTCTTGGTTGCCTCAAAGACCCTCTTACGGCCTTTGCGTATCAATTGGTTGATGGTCGGCAATCTTTCTCCTAACTAATTTCTTACCTATTCAACCTGCATCAAATATACAGCCTCGCAGTTTACCTATATAGGCAAATCATGTCAAGCGTTTTTGTTGAAAATGTCCGCTATGGTTGTCGGTTCACCCTCTTCGGTCATCAATACTTTATCCGGTTCGGCTTCCTCCGGCTCCTCCTCCGTTTCGACTTGCAGCGCCTTGTATTTCAGCACGCCGGTCCCGGCCGGAATGAGGTGTCCGATAATGACGTTTTCCTTAAGTCCGACCAGGTAATCCACCTTACCGGCTACAGCCGCCTCGGTCAACACCTTGGTGGTCTCCTGGAAGGAAGCCGCGGATATGAAGCTGTCGGTCGACAGAGAAGCCCTGGTAATACCCAGTAGAAGCGGCGAGGAGGTAGCCGGCTCGCCCCCTTCGGCAATCACTCGGGCGTTTTCCTCAGAGTGTTTGATCTTGTCGACCCTCTCGCCCTCGAGGAAGTTGGTGTCACCGACGTATTCGATCTGCACCTTCTGCATCATCTGTCGGACAATCGTCTCGATATGTTTGTCGTTTATCTTTACACCCTGCAGGCGGTAAACTTCCTGTATCTCATTAACCAGATAGGCCTGCGCTTCGTATACACCGAGAATGGCGAGAATATCGTGTGGATCGATTGCGCCCTCGCACAGTCGGTCACCCGCTTCGACGCGGTCGCCGTCATGCACCATCAGGTGTTTGCCATGCGGGACAAGGTAGTCACGAGTCTCATCCTGCTCACCCACAACTATGATCTGCTGTTGTCCACGAACGATCTTGCCGAATTCGACGACACCCTCAATCTCCGAAATCACCGCCGGGTCGTGCGGCCGCCGTGCCTCGAATAGCTCGGCCACCCGTGGCAGACCGCCGGTAATGTCACGAGACTTGGCGATAACTCGCGGCATCTTGACAATCATATCACCGGCTTTGATCATCTGACCATCGGTAATCTGGAGTTGGGCATCGGTCGGGATACGGTAACTGGCCAGGGTCTTGCCCTTAGGGCTTTCGATCAGTACGGTTGGGAACAGGTTTTTCTCTTTGGTGTCGATGATAATCAACTGAATTAAACCGGTCTGTTCGTCGTGTGCTTCGCGTACGGAGACGTCCTTAATAATCTCCTTGAA
The DNA here is from genome assembly GCA_030605565.1 of bacterium. Taxonomy (GTDB): domain Bacteria; phylum Zixibacteria; class MSB-5A5; order GN15; family FEB-12; genus JAJRTA01. The sequence continues at coordinate 10,567 of JAUWIB010000032.1, read as the reverse complement.
CTTGACCTTACCGGCTCGCTCAGAAAGAATAACGCCGGAGTACGGGTCGGCTTCAAAGATGATGTCACCCTTGTTAAGGTCAGCACTGTCCTGCAACAACAGGTGAGCGCCATACGGGATCTTCAGCCGAGTGCGGACGCGGCCGCGATCATCGATAATATGCGCCTCGCCGACGCCGTCGCGACTGACCACCATGGTCGTACCATCCTCGCGATCAACCACCTTAACATTTTCAAGCTTCAACGTGCCCTTGTGCTTGGCTTCAACCTGTGACTGCTCGGCAATGCGCGCGGCGGTACCTCCGATATGGAAGGTTCTCAGAGTAAGCTGGGTGCCGGGCTCACCGATAGACTGAGCCGCAATCACACCCACTGCTTCACCGATTTCTACCAGTTTCATGGTGGCCAGGTTACGACCGTAACAAGCCGCGCAAACTCCACGTTTGGACTCGCAGGTCAACACCGAACGAATACGGACCATATCGATTCCGGCTTCCTCAATGGCCGCAGCCTCTGGTTCGCGGATCTCCTTTCCAGCCTCGAGTATCAACTCATCGGAAATGGGATCATAGATATCGTCCAGAGTGACTCGCCCCAGAATACGGTCGGCGAGAGAGACGATAACCTCCTCTCCTTCCTTCAAGGCCGAGACCTCCAGCCCCAGGATAGTGCTGCAGTCAATTTCGCGGATTATGACGTCCTGGGCGACATCGACCAACCGGCGAGTCAGATAACCGGCATCGGCGGTCTTAAGAGCAGTGTCGGCCAGTCCTTTGCGGGCGCCGTGGGTAGAGATAAAGTACTCCTGCACCGAAAGGCCTTCACGGAAGTTGGCCACAATCGGGTTTTCGATGATCTCACCGACGCCGCCGGTGATTTTCTTCTGAGGCTTGGCCATAAGACCGCGCATACCGGCCAACTGACGAATTTGTTCTTTGGAGCCGCGAGCACCGGAGTCGGCCATCATGAAGACCGGGTTGAACCCGCCTTTCTGAACGGCCAGATTGTCGAACATGGCGTCGGAGATATCACTGGTCACCCGAGTCCAGGTATCAATGACCTGATTGTAACGCTCTCCGTTGGTGATCACACCGCGTTCGTATTTCTTCTGAATCTTGGCTATCTCTTTGTCCGCCGTAGCGATCATTTTTGCCTTCGCCTCCGGTACGATCAGGTCATCAATTGACACTGTCACGCCGGCCTTGGTAGCATATTCGAATCCGGTCTCCTTCAGTCGGTCAACGAAGTTCACCGTCTCGTTCTGGCCGAGCTTCCAGTAGCACCAGTGGACGATGTCGGCCAGGTGGCTTCTGTCGGCGACGTCGTTGAAGTACGGCATTCCGTCCGGCAGCACGTTGTTAAAGATCAAACGGCCTGGGGTAGTGTTAAGCATCTGCCCGTTTTGACGCACGCTGATGGAAGCATGCAGGTCGACATGGCCGGCTTCGTACGCTGAGAGTGCTTCATCAACAGAGTAAAAGCCCATGCCCTCACCGTTGGCGCCGTCTTTGACCTTGGTCAAATAGTAGCACCCAAGCACCATGTCCTGTGACGGCACCACAACCGGCCGACCGGACGATGGCAACAATATGTTGTTCGAGGCCAGCATCAAGAGCCGCGCTTCCAGTTGGGCTTCGAACGACAGCGGCACGTGTACCGCCATCTGGTCACCGTCGAAGTCGGCGTTAAAAGCAGCACAAACCAGCGGGTGCAGTCGGATCGCCTTACCTTCTACCAGTACCGGGAAGAAAGCCTGGATACCAAGACGATGGAGCGTCGGGGCGCGGTTAAGCATCACCGGGTGATCCTCGATAATCTCCTCGAGAATATCCCAGACCTCGGGTCGCTCACGTTCAACCAGTTTCTTGGCCGATTTGACTGTTTGTACGTATCCTTTCTCTTCAAGCTTCATGATGATGAACGGCTTGAACAGTTCCAGCGCCATATTCTTGGGCAACCCGCACTGGTAGAGCTTCAACTCGGGACCGACAACGATGACGGAACGGCCGGAATAGTCGACACGCTTGCCCAGAAGGTTTTGGCGGAAACGGCCCTGCTTTCCCTTGAGCAAATCGGAGAGCGACTTGAGCGGCCGCTTGGAATCACCACGCACGGAATAAGTACGACGTCCATTATCGAACAGCGCGTCGACCGCCTCCTGCAGCATTCGTTTTTCGTTGCGCAGAATGACTTCCGGCGCCTGGATATCGAGCAGCTTCTTCAGACGATTGTTGCGGTTGATTACCCGCCGGTAGAGATCGTTGAGATCGGAGGTAGCAAAGCGACCACCCTCCAGCGGCACCAGCGGACGCAGGTCCGGCGGCAGTACCGGGATGGTGTCCAAAACCATCCAGTGGGGCCGGTTGTTGGACTGACGGAACGACTCAATAATACGCAGCCTCTTCAGAACATCTTTCTTACGCTGGGCGGACGTCTCCACCTTGGCCTGAGCTCTGAGCGTGATGGCCGTTTCTTCGATGTCGAGGTTCTTGAGGATTTCACGAACCGCTTCGGCCCCCATCATTGCGTTGAAGGTCTTACCGGCTTCCTCAAGCTCAATGAACTCATCCTCGGTCAGAACATCGCCTACCTCATAGGAGGAGTTGCCGGCATCGATCATCAGATAGTTTTCATAGTACAGAATGCGTTCGAGTTCGCGAATGGACAAGTCGAGCAGATGGCCAATACGCGACGGCAGTGATTTGAAGTACCAGATGTGGGAAACCGGAACGGCCAATTTGATATGGCCCATGCGTTCGCGCCGTACTTTCGACTGAGTAACCTCGACGCCGCAGCGATCGCAGACAATGCCGCGGAAACGAATGCGCTTGTATTTGCCGCAGTTACACTCCCAGTCCTTGACCGGACCGAATATGCGCTCACAGAAAAGACCGTCCCGTTCCGGTTTGAAGGAACGGTAATTGATCGTCTCGGGTTTAGTCACTTCGCCATAGGACCAGGACATGACGACCTCCGGTGAGGCCATCTGAACCTGGATAGCGGCGAAATCAGCAGGCTTGCTGCTCGGAGGCCTGTTTCCCATTACATTGACCATGCTCGACTCCTTTTATTCACATCTACCGCTCGCGTCCGGGCGGCAGCGAAAACCGGCGACTTCCTACTTCTCAATCAGCCTGATATCAAGACCAAGCGCCTGCAATTCTTTTATCAAGACGTTGAAGGCTTCCGGGTAACCTGGTTCCGGCGGGTTTTCACCCTTGACGATCGCCTCATAAACGCGGCTGCGACCGGTGACATCGTCGGACTTGACCGTCAACATCTCCTGTAAGGTGTGCGCCGCACCATAGGCCTCCAGCGCCCAGACTTCCATCTCACCGAAACGCTGGCCGCCGAACTGGGCCTTACCGCCCAGCGGCTGCTGCGTCACCAACGAATACGGGCCGATTGAGCGAGCGTGGATCTTGTCATCCACTAGGTGAGACAGCTTCAACATATAGATGTAACCCACCGTGATTGGATCATCAAACGAGTCGCCGGTACGACCGTCGTAGAGCGTCAGTTTCCCGCTCTCCGGTAATCCGGCCTCGGCCAGTTTCTCCTTGATCTGAGCGATCGAGGCGCCCTCAAAAACGGGATTGGCGATATGTTCACCAAGCTTCTTGGCCGCCCAACCCAGATGTGTCTCGAGGATCTGTCCGACGTTCATTCGGGACGGCACACCCAGTGGATTAAGGATAATATCAACCGGAGTTCCGTCGTCCATGTACGGCAAATCCTCCACTGGAACGATCTTCGACACGACGCCCTTGTTACCGTGGCGTCCGGCCATTTTGTCACCGACGGATATCTTACGCCTGATGGCAATGGTGACCTTGACCAACTGCTTGACCCCGGGCAGCAATTCGGCGCCGCGGATCACCTTGTCGATCTCGACTTCCATCTGGGAACGCTTGGCCTCAATGAGATCGGAGGCCTCCTTGAGAACGCTGTTGACATGGCTGTTGGTAGTCGTGTCAGTAGTCCATCCCTCAGGCGCTATAGCGTTATCGAAGTCGAAATCAGTTGTAAAATCGGCCCGGTACTTGTGACCGGCTCTGATGAGCACGCTGTTGTCGGCAATGGCGCGGATCGTCTGCGACGTCTTGCCATCCAATAACCGGCCGACAGCCTGGGCACGCGCGAGCGTGATGTCAATGATCTTCTTAGTGTAGTGCTTCCTGAGCTCGCCCGATTGCTGCTTCTCCAGCTTCTTGGCTTCTTCCGTACGTTCCTTGCGGCTGAATACCCGCGTGCGAATCACAACACCTTTCATTCCGGGTGGCGCCTTCAGACTGGCGTCGCGGACATCACCCGCCTTCTCGCCGAAAATGGCGCGAAGCAAACGCTCTTCCGGTGACAGCTCGGTCTCACCCTTGGGCGAGACCTTACCCACCAGGATGTCACCCGCTTCGACATCGGCGCCGGCTCTGACGATCCCGTTTTCGTCCAGGTTAAGAAGTGCTTCCTCCGAGACATTGGGGATTTCCCGAGTGATTTCCTCAGCGCCGCGTTTGGTGTCGCGCACTTGCAGTTCGTACTCTTCGATATGAATAGAGGTAAAAATGTCCTGACGCCAGAGGCGCTCCGACAGGATGATCGCATCCTCGAAATTGTAACCGCGCCAGGGCATGAAAGCCACCAGCGTGTTGTTCCCCAACGCCAACTCACCACGGTCGACAGACGGACCTTCGGCGATGATATCGCCCTTTTGGACCTCGTCACCGATCTGCGCCACCGGCTTGAAACTGATACAGGTGTCCTGGTTCGAGCGGCGATACTTGGTCAAGCGATACTCTATATCTTCGACATAGCCCAACTTGCCGGCCCACCGCTTGTCATCGGGTCGGATTACAACCCTGGTGCTGTCGGCATAGACAACAGTACCGGCGGAAGCTGCTTTGACCACAGCCCCGGCATCGGCGGCCACCTTAGCCTCCATCCCGGTACCGACTACGGCCGCTTCGGTTCTCAACAGCGGCACCGCCTGGCGTTGCATGTTGGAGCCCATCAAAGCGCGGTTGGCGTCGTCATGCTCAAGGAACGGAATCAATGATGCCGCCACCGACACCAACTGACGCGGCGAAACATCCATGTAGTCGACTTCGGTGGCGTCGATGATCGGGTACTCCGAACGCCGGCGGACAGCAATCTTATCCGAAACGAATTTACCTTTGGAATCGAACGGCTCGTCACACTGAGCTACGTAGAAGCGGTCTTCCCGATCGGCCGACAGATACTCGATATTATTCGTCACCTTGCCCTTGGTAACCTTACGGTACGGCGTCTCAATGAAACCGTACTTGTTGATGCGGGCGAATGTAGCCAGCGATGTTATCAGGCCGATGTTTGGTCCTTCCGGTGTTTCGATAGGACACATCCGGCCGTAATGAGTGTGATGCACATCGCGCACCTCAAAACCGGCCCGCTCGCGGGTCAGGCCGCCGGGGCCCAGGGCCGAGAGGCGACGTTTGTGAGTCAACTCCGACAATGGGTTGGTCTGATCCATGAACTGTGACAACTGCGACGATCCGAAAAACGTCTCCACCACCGATGAAACCGTACGGGCGTTAACCAGCAACTGCGGCGTCTGGTTTTCCTGATCCTTGAGCGAGAGTCGTTCCCGAATCGTGCGCGCTACACGCGACAGACCGACCGAGAACAGATTCGACAGAAGTTCACCCCCGGTGCGGGCACGGCGGTTGCCGAGATGATCGATGTCGTCGGTGAAGCCGATGTCATTACACAGCCCCGTCAGGTATCTTATAATGGCTACGAAATCATCGGTGGTCAGGGTCGTCTTGTCCAGCGGCATCTCCAATCCCATGCGCTGGTTAATCATGTAGCGCCCGACTTCACCCAGATCGTAGCGTTTATTGGAGAAGAAAAATCTCTCCAGAAGAGTCTCAGCCATCTCCAGCGTGGGCGGCTCACCCGGCCGCAGCATGGAGTAGATCTTCACCAGGGCTTCTTCGCGCGACTTAGTCGGATCCTTGCGGATAGTATTAAGAATGACGAACACTTCGCGCCGCTCCTCGCGGTGCACTATCCGCACGCTCTTGTGGCCCTGTACGATCAGCTTGTCGACCAGTGTTTCAACAATCGGTTCAGCGGCGCCAAAAAGCACCTCGCCGGTTTCTTTGTCGACGATGGTCTCGGCAAGGAAGGAACCCTCGTACATCTCCAGCTTGGCCGTCTTGAGGGTCAGTTTCGTCACTTTGTAGAACAGGTCGATGATTTCTTCGTCGGTAGAGAATCCCAGCGCCCGCAGGAGCATCGTCACCGGCAGCTTGCGCTTCGAGTCGATGTAGGCGTGCATGACATCACCGATGTCCATAGCAAACTCGACCCAACTCCCGCGATAGGGGATGATGCGAGCCGAATAGAGCTTCTTACCGTTGGGGTGGATACTCGCATCGAAGAACACGCCGGGGCTGCGGTGTAACTGACTGACCACCACCCGCTCGGCGCCGTTTATGATGAACGTCCCCCACTCCGTGATCAAAGGCAGTTCACCGAGGTAAACGTCCTGTTCGATGATATCCTTGACTTCCTTTTCCTCTCCCTCACCCTGCCGTGTGACAAGCCGCATCGTCACCCTGAGCGGCGCGGCAAAACTCATATTGCGCACACGGCATTCGTCGATACTGTAACGGTTCGGTCCGAGGTGGTAACCAACGTACTCCAGCGAGCTATTCTCGCGGACGTCGGTAACCGGGAAGATATCGAGAAACATGCCATGAAGGCCCTGTTTGGCCCGCTTGTCGGCAGGCACATCCTTTTGGAGGAAGGCCTCAAAAGAGCGGACCTGTACGTCCAGGAGATTGGGCATATCAGTGGCATCTTGCAATAAGCCGTAGCTTTTGCGCGTCAAAACTGCTGATCGAGCCAAGGCGCTACCCTCCTGCAGTTAATAAGTAAGCCTACCCTGCCGGGCAAGCTGAACCCGGGGAGTACGCAAATTATCGTTATCCTGTCGGCCGGTCTGGATGATCCTGTCACCTTACTTTCATCTTCTCCCCGACCACGTGGGGAGCCGTTTTAGCAGTCAATCAACCAACCAAAAAAACGAAACATGGGAATTTTCAGTAGTCAGACCAAGCCGGGAGCCAATCGGTTCCCGGCTCGGAATATGTCCTCTACAATTACTTGATGTCGGCGATGCCACCAACCTCTTCGATCTTCGCTTTGATCGCTTCGGCTTCGTCTTTCGGAATCCCCTCTTTCACCTTGGTCGGAGCACTCTCCACCAGTTCTTTGGCTTCCTTCAGACCAAGCGAGGTAAACTCGCGCACTGCTTTAATCACCTGGATTTTCTTGTCGCCGATGGCCGTAAGAACTACATCGAATTCGGTCTGCTCTTCAACCTCAGCGGCGGCGCCCGGCATGGCGGCCATAGCCACCGGAGCGGCGGCTGTTACGCCAAACTTATCCTGGATAGCTTTGGACAAGTCGGCCAGGTCCATTGCACTCAGAACTGCAATCTTGTCGACAATCTCTTCAATCGCTACGTTAGACACTTCTTCAACCTCACGAAATCAACAATTAATACAACTTACTTTCAACATGAAAAGGTCCCGGGAACTCACAAAGATTTCCCGCAAACCAGAATCACCGACTACTCTTCGCTCTTTTTCTTCTCCGCCAGAGCGTCGATGCAACCGATCAATTCCCGATGCAACGCATCGAGCGACCGGACCAATTCGGCAATGGGAGCTTCCACCGCCGCCGCCACCATAGAGTACAACTGGTCTTTTGACGGCAGATCGGCCAGCTTTTTGATGTCACCGACATCGTAAGCGACATCGTCAAGCCAAAACGCCTTCATTCGGGGCAGCTCACGCTCTTTGAACGAATCGTGCAGAATCTTGGCGGCCGTGGCCGGGTCATCATCGGTAAATACGATAGCCGTCGGCCCCTCCAGATGCTCGTCGATTCCTGATTTCCCGCACTCCTTGGCGGCAAGTCTGAAGAGGGTATTCTTGCCCACCAGAAACTTGACGTTGTTCTCGCGCAACTTCTTTCGAAGCAGGGTCAGGTCGGCGACGTTGAGACCCTGATAATCGGTCACGAACACCGAACTGGAATTCCCAAGGAGTTTCTTATACTGCGCAACGGCTTCGATTTTTTCTGCTTTCGGCATCCTGAATCTACCTCTCTTACTTTTTGATTGCCGCCAGCAGATCCTGGTGGTCCAGCTTGATCCCGGGGCCCATGGAACTGCAGATCGAGGCGCCAAGGAAATAAGCACCTTTGGCCGCAGCCGGTTTGAGCTTGAGGATGGCGTCGACAAACGCCTTGACGTTTTCTTCAATCTTATCGCTGTCAAATGAAAGCTTGCCGACCGCCGAGGCGATATTCGCCTGTTTGTCGACCCGGAACTCAATGCGCCCTGCTTTGACCTCCCGGACCGCCTTGCCGACGTCCATGGTAACCGTACCGGCCTTTGGGTTCGGCATGAGGCCGCGCGGTCCCAACAGCTTACCGAGTTTGCCGACTACCCGCATCATGTCGGGCGTGGCCACGGTAACGTCGAAATCAATGAAGCCGCCCTTGATCTTTTCAGCAAGCTCGTCCGAACCGACAATGTCGGCTCCGGCTTCCTGGGCTTCGGTAGCTTTTTCACCCTCAGCGAACACCGCAACCCTAACGGTAGAGCCGGTGCCGTGGGGCAAAGCCACCGTGCCGCGAACCATTTGATCGGCATGTTTGGGGTTGACCCCCAAACGGACAGCCACCTCCACCGATTCGTCAAACTGGACGAAGTGGCAGTCCTTGAGCATCTTGACCGCCTCGGCGAGAACGTACCGTCTGTTCCGATCAGTTTTGTCGCGGGCTTCCTGGTACTTCTTGGAATGTTTCATTATCTCCTATTCTCCCTGATCACGGCCATAGCCGCTCAGGTCCCAACGAATTGTGTATACTAATCTATCTTGCTTTACGCATCTACCTCAATGCCCATAGAGCGAGCTGTGCCCTCAACCATCAGCATAGCCGTCTCCACCGAGGAGGCGTTCAGGTCTTCCATTTTTGTCTCAGCGATTTCACGAACCTGCGCTCTGGTCACCCGACCGACTTTTTCTTTGTTGGGGACACCGGAACCTTTGGCCAGCTTAGCCGCTTTTTTCAGCAGAGTCGAAGCAGGCGGTGTCTTGGTCTCAAACGTGAACGATTTGTCCTTATAAACGGTGATAATCACCGGCGTGAGAATACCACCGCCGGTTTTGGTTCGTTCGTTGAAGGCCTTGCAGAACTCCATGATATTGACGCCGCGCTGACCCAGGGCGGGACCGATGGGTGGGGCGGGGTTGGCGCCTCCGGCCGGAATCTGCAGTTTGATGAAGCCGTCAATCTTTTTTGCCACGTTGCCTTATCTCCAGTAATCAGTAAGTTTCTATCTCTTTACCCGCTCTACTTGCAGGAAATCCAATTCGACCGGCGTCGGACGACCGAATATCGATACCATCACCTTGACCTTGCGACGCTCCACGTTGACTTCACCGACCGTACCGGTGAAATCGGCAAACGGTCCATCATTCACCTTGACGCCGTCACCGACCTGGAATGGAAAGTCAGTCGGCTCTTCGGTGCGGCTGCGATTAACCTGACCGACGATTCGCTCGACCTCTGCCTCTTTGAGCGGTCGAGGTTTGCCTGCACCTCCCACGAAATTCGTAATGCCCGGTGTCGAAACAACCAACTCCTGCGTAACCTTGTCCAACTCGCACTGCACCAGAATGTAACTGGGCAGGAACTTTTTAGTCGAGGTCGACCGACGACCCTGCTTCATCTCGGTTACTTCTTCAGTCGGAACCAACACTTCACCGAACTTATCCTCCACGCCGGCGTTAACCACCGCCGACTCAAGGTATTTCTTAGCCTTCTGTTCATGCCCGGAGTAGGTATGAACGGCATACCAGTGCATTGCCATCAGCTTCTCAGCCTCCAAAGCCACCAAAAATAGCCCTGACCCCAAGTGTCAAAATACGGTCGACAATGCCGATGAATATCGCTACGATCAAAGACACGACAATCGTGACAATTGTAGACCCAATCAATTCGTCTTTGGTCGGCCAGGTCACCTTGCGCAACTCGGCGACAACTTCCTTGAGAAACTTCTTGATCTTTTCCAATTCAATCTACTCACATCATATATATAGTTTGCAGGCCAGGAGGGACTCGAACCCCCAGCATCCGGTTTTGGAGACCGGCGCTCTACCAGTTGGAGCTACTGGCCTGTCACAAATCCAACCTAACGTGTCTCCTTGTGCATCGTATGCTTGTTGCAAAAGCGACAGTACTTACGGTACTCCACGCGCTCCGGGTGTGTGCGCTTGTTCTTGGTCAGGTCGTAGTTGCGACGTTTGCATTCACCGCAAGCCAACACGATTCGATCTCTGGGCATATTCAACAACTCCGCGTGGTTGACACTCTAATGTTATCTGCTACTCTATGATCTCAGCGATGACGCCGGCGCCCACCGTGCGGCCGCCCTCACGAATCGCGAAACGAAGCTCCGGCTCCATCGCGATCGGCATGATCAACTCTATCTCCATCGTCACGTTGTCACC
>JAUWIB010000008.1 GCA_030605565.1 bacterium | reverse complement strand
TTGGACACGCCAAAGGCGTCGGCGTGACCCTGCGATTCTTGCTAAGTCGTTGTGGGAATGCAGGCTTTTGAACCGCCAGTTCACACGCTCGCCTTCGGCGAACGCAAGAACCGGCGGAACATACAATTGCGACACAGCCTGGTCATTGCGAGGCGCGCCTTGCGTGCCGTGGCAATCTCAATTCGTTGCACGACCTGGAGTTTGAGATTGCCGCGCTCCCTTTGGTCGCTCGCAATGACGAGAATCTGGACTTTATCAACAAGTTCCGTAGGTCGGAACCCCCTTGCGGGTTCCGACTCTCAAATTACTCACCAGAGTCCCGTGTCGGGAGCCCTGAGTTCTTGACATGTTGTCGGAACCTCGCCCTTCGACTCCACTCAGGACGACCCCTTCGGGGCAGGGGTTCCAACCTACGAATCTGAAGACTCGATCACCACAAACATTGGAGATTTAACCGCCACAACGCCGAACCGCAGGCTCACACCGCAACTAATAACTAATTGTTTAGGGTTTCTTTGCATGCTTTGAAACTCACTGACATGCGACACGTATGGAGCATAGAAGACATGCAAATGAGGATGCGATGATCCCCGCTTTGTCGCATCACAACGACGATGAAGGACACACGAGAGGCTTTCACGTTAGGCAGGGTGGTGTTGTCCGGTAGATGGCTGATTGTCAACTCTGACAGGAGGTATGCAGCGTGAGATGTTCGGTACTGCTTTGTCTAACCATACTGGTTAGTCTGGTAATCGCAGGAGCTGTTTCGGGGGAAACAACCGCAGAAGAAAAGGTACCGGTAATGCGGGCGATTCGTGCCAACCCGCATGTTCCCGTGATTGACGGCAAGCTGGACGATGCTGTGTGGCAAAGGGCAGATATCGAGCACGTTTCAGGCTTTCTACAGATGGAACCGGATGAGGGTGAGGCAGCTACGGAGTCGACGCTGGTGGCAGCGATCTATGACGACGGTGCTATCTATTTTGCCTTCTGGTGTTATGACAGCGAGCCGGACAAGATCGCGCGTCAACTGGTGCGCCGTGATCGCTGGAGTGAGTCCGACATGGTTCGAGTACGACTGGATCCATACCATGACCACCAGACCGGCTATGAGTTCTCGCTGAACGCTGCCGGGGTACAAAGGGATTTTCGTCTATATGATGACCTCAACATGGATCAGTCGTGGGATGGTGTCTGGGAAGGAGCGGTGTCCGAGCAACCGTGGGGATGGTCGGCGGAGTTCAGGATTCCGTATCATTGTCTTCGCTTCACTCAGAAGGATGAGCATGTCTGGGGGGTGAATGTCACGCGCTACGTCAGCCGCAAAGACGAATCGACCTGGTGGGCCTTTTCGCCGTCCAGCGAAGGCGGCATGGTATCCAGGTTCGGTCATTTGGAAGGGTTATCCGGGATCGAACCGGCGAGACAGTTGCAGGTACTACCGTACGCGGTTTCCAAGCTGAAGACGGAACCGAAACATCCGGGCAACCCGGACGGCAAGAAGCTCCTGGGTAACATGGGCTTCGACATCAAGTATGCGCTGTCATCCAACCTGATTCTCGATGCCACGATAAATCCCGATTTCGGCCAGGTGGAACTCGATCGGCCGGTCTTGAACCTCTCGCCGTTCGAGACTTTCTTCGACGAACGACGACCGTTTTTCCTGGAGGGTGCTGATCTGTTCAGTACGCGATTCATGCTCCTGAATACGCGCCGTATCGGCCGGGCTATTACCGGGCGGGTCGACGACAATGATCTGAACGAATACACCGATTATCCGGAGACAGCCACTATCCTGGGTGCAGCCAAGCTGACCGGCAAGCTTGCCTCGGGTACGTCGATTGGCTTCCTTAGCGCTGTCACTCAGGAGGAAAGTGCTGAGTACCTGACTGTAGAGAGTGAGGAGCGCACGGGAGTGGTGGAACCCGCCGCAGGTTTCTCCGTGTTGCGACTCAAACAGGATCTCTTCACCAACTCCAACATTGGGATCATGCTGACCAACGCTAGTCAGGACACGCGCCACCCGGCGACCACCGGCGGGTTCGACTGGCAGTTGTACACGAAGAACGGCGTTTGGAGCTTCGGTGGGCAGACCGTATTTAGTCGGGTGGATAACGAACACGTCGGTTTCGGCATGGCCGCCCAGATCAACAAAGTTGCCGGCACCCATTGGCGCGGCGCGGCCGGATTCTCTATCAAGGACCCATATTTGCACATCAATCGTCTGGGCTACACCAGCCGCAACGATATCCGCTCCGGCTTCATCTGGGTGCAGTACCGCACGCAGGATGACTGGTGGATCGTCCGCAACAGTTGGAACAACTTGAACACCTACGCCGCTTGGAACTACGCCCACGACAATATCCAGAAGGGTTGGAACTTCAATACCTATATTCAATTCACCAACAACTGGTCGCTTGGCGGTGGCTTCAATCAGAATATCGATGATTACGATGACCGGGAGACGCGCGGTATGGGTCTGTGGGACCGGCCCAGGTCGTGGGGTTGGTGGGCGTCGTTCAATACCGATGAGCGCAAGAAGGTATCGCTCAACCTCAACCCCGGCAGCGGTCACTCCCGTTTCGGTTCATGGTGGGCGCATTATACCGGCATCGAATACCGCCCGGCCTCCAATGTTGAACTCGAAATCGGCGCCAACTACTTCGGGGGTTCGGATCGGACTATATGGGTCGACAACCCAACGGATACTCTCCTGGGAGAGGATGTTATACTGTTCGCCGATCTCGACCAAGATGAGCTTACCTTTCATGTCAGCGCCAGCGTGATGTTCCTTCGCAACCTGTCCTGCCAGTTGTCGGCCAACGGCCTGATGTCCGGACTCGACTACGAAAACTACCGGCAGTACCTCGGCGACAATCAATACGGGCCGGTAGGGAATGGTGTCAGGGAACCTGACAGCGACTACAACTGGAGTTCGCTCAACTCGACCTTGCTGATCCGCTGGGAGTACCTTCCGGGCAGCACGCTCTATCTCGTCTGGACCCGGTCACGTCCGGAGTTTGATGACAGTGTGAAGGACCTCGATTTCCAGCGTGATTTCGACCGCTTCTTTTCAGCCGGCGCCAGGAACATCTTCCTGGTCAAGGCGAGCTACTGGCTGAATATCTGATTACGTGCCGCTCTGATCGAGTATGCTTCGTGGGCGGCAGGATCCCACAGCGTCTTGTAGTCTTGTCGAAACCCCTGGTCCGAAGGACCGTCCTGAGCGCAGTCGAAGTTACTATGGTATAGGGCAGACTATTGTTGATAATAAATGAGGTTACCTGCGATGTTAAGAACTCAATAACGTGGTCGTCCTGTTTGGAGGGCGCCACAAAACATGGAGGTAACCTCGTGCGTAA
>JAUWIB010000038.1 GCA_030605565.1 bacterium | reverse complement strand
GCTTTTTCAACTCCTGCAACCTCATCCTGATAATATCCTCTCCAGCCATAATCCTCCCTTACTTTTTGGAAGGCATTATAACTTATCAATAGGACATTTCTACTTTGCTCATTTAGGACATTATCACTTTGCGGGAACAGGAACTTGTTGTCGGTACTTGTTGTCGGTATAACGAGACGGCTTCAGATTGGGTTGCCCCTGGGGTCACTGGGCATCAAGCCTGCTAAACCAGGCTATGGCAGTTCCGGACACTGGAGAGTGCCCCCTCTTACCGCCGTCGCTTCTTCAGTGCCACAATAGCCACTGCCAGAATAACAATCAATACTACCGCAACCAAGATCGTAGCTCGGTCGGGGTCGGTCGCCTCGAAATCGTAGCCAACGGCAAAAAACGTTACCAAACCGGCCAGCAACACAACCAAGCCAATTATCGCTGCGACCGCACCGCCGCTGATGGAACTCATCGAGGTGCGGTAGGGATCGAAGTCCAGATGCTGATCCTGCGAACGTTTCTCCACCCGTCGTTTGAATCGGATGCGGCTGCTGTCGAATTTCTCGACCATCTCCCAGCCCGCCATGGCTTCCTCTTTGCAGAGCTTCTGGACGATTTCGTAGTTGCGGAAGCGACCGAAGTCGGATCGGACGATCTTGAACTCCCAGCCGTTGAGGTCATCGGAATTATACTTGGTCATGTTCTCTTCCTCGTCTCTATCTTTGGCGGCCTTGACCGCGGCTGCGATGGCGGCAGTGGACATATAGACTCCTCTGTTTGCTCTCTATACGAACAACAGGCATACGTTATTCGAATAAATCGCCTTAGGATACACAACCCTCAATCATCGCTCGGCCTCTGAGCCACACCGCAAATTCGATAGGTGTTCCTGGTCGGCTTGCGAAAGGTGTGGCATTTGTAGAAACCCCTGATCTCGAAACCGACAGTTTCCAACATTGACGCAATCTTCTCATTGGGATAGGCTCTTTCAACATGGGTTTCGTCGAACCGTTCCCAGAGCTTCCCTTTCCTGACAAAGCAGGTAGTTTGACATTCGGCGGCGTGTCTTCCCTTGAGGTAGTTGTTCCGCCAGACCCAGGCGATGTCCTCCATCGTACCGGCATAAACCTGACCACCCCATAGAATCTTCAGCGCTGCCTCGGTGTTCATGTCGAATATGAACCACCCACCCGGTTCGAGATGCTTGTACACACTGCGGAAGGCTGCTTTCAAGTTGCGAGCGGTGGTCAGGTAGTTCAGCGAATTGTAGAAGCTGGTGACCAAATCGAAACGTCGTACAACACCCACCCGGCCATCGTCCACAAGTGCAAAACGAGGCAATGACTTCTGGTATAACTTGATCTTGCGCCCTTTCAGCTTCCTGGCCGCAATTGCCAGCATCGGGGCTGATTGATCCAGACCGGCGACGGTCAAGCCCCAGTCGGAGAATATCTGTAAAGCCGTGCCGGTACCGCAGCACAGATCAAGGACCGTCTGCGGATGAATTTTGAACCGACGAAAGATCTTGCGACAGTAATCGGTCATCATCACCGAATGACGATCGGCGCCCATCAGATCGTAAACGCGGGCAAGTTGGCTGTATGGTGGGGATAGGTTGGCTGTCTTCATAAGACCTTTCCGAGGTTTCCGACATCTGATATTCACTCAACAAATTACACAGCTCCCTGCTCAAGGGCAAGCAGGCAAGCCTGTTTTTGCGCTTCGCGCGCACCATACGTCATGCTGAGGCGAAGTCGAAGGGTGAGGTCTTCTGCGTAGAAGCCGTCAGGCAGGAACGCCTGACGGCACAGAAATCGAAGCTGTCAATTAAGAAGCATGGGGTGTACGAGTGCAAATAACCCGGGTTCCGGCAACCCGGTCACCAACTCTTGTCCGCTCGGGCGATGTCAGAATCAGAACCGCCCCAAGGATGCTCAGAAACGGCAGACCGTCTACCAACCGCAGCAGGTTCCTCAAGGCGCTTTTGATCAGGCCCGGCCTGGCGCCGTCGGGTTGTACGACTCGCAAGCCCAGAAGCCGCTTGCCCAGGGTAGCGCCGAACACTCCCTCCAGTACGACGAAGTACGTGGCGATGATGACGAGGAATGCAATGCAGATCGGGTCTGTAACAAGCCACCCAAAACCCCAAAGGTGATCGCTACTGCTCATGATCCAGACACCCTTCACCAATCTCGTGACAGGAAAAAACACCAGGCAAAACAGAATGCCGTCAACCGCCAGAGCCAGGAATCGGACCCACAGTCCGCCGTAATGAAGAGCCTGTTGGGAAGTCGGCGTATTAGAGTCGGCGTATTTCACTAATCCTCCTGATCATTCATCCGCCCACACCCCACCAATGGCGCGGGGCCGGCGAGGAACATAGATGAATCTACGGACAAATAGGCTCCGGGCCGTTGTTGAACATGTAGTCCACAAGGTAGACCAGGTCCGCTATGTCGATCTCGCCGATTCCATCGACGTTGGCTGCATCCATCACGGGAGGCTCAGGTCCGCTGTTGAACATGTAGTCCACAAGATAGACAAGGTCAGCAATATCGATCGTAGAGTTGCCGTCGATGTCACCACAGATGTACATGAGTGCATCCAGCCCCCCCGAATAACATGCGAGAGTCCCGTCACGGCCGCCTGCTACCATCTCCATTGATCCATCCCCAACGATATCCGGGATAGCGGCAATGGCGTCAACAGGAGTGAAGAAGTCACGTGAGTGCAGAACCTCACCGTCGACGCCGTCAAGAAAGTAGCAATAGTTGCTCGTGTACAAAGTTCCGACGAGTACATCATCGATGCCGTCACCGCTCACATCCGTAATCTTCGCAGTCATGGCCGGCTTGTCCGCCACCACCTGTGACCAGATGATGGCTCCGGTAAGACCGTCAACGGCCTTGGCAAACGTTCCGAAATGCGCCGGGACAACATCCGGGTAGCCGTCCCCATTAACATCGTCAAGACTGGCAAAGCCGGTGATTCCGCCAAAACCACTCGTCGTGAACACAGCCGAGCCTTCTTTGGTCTCCACTCCGTAAACATTACCGGAAGTCATGCTGAAGTCGCCTACAAGCACATCTTTAGCACCATCGCCACTGATATCGCCGGTCTGCGCCAAGGCCCAGACAGAGCTTCCGGAAGCCACGAATTCCCATTCGATAGCCCCGGTGGCGCCGTTGATGCCAAACGCTTTGCCGACAGTCTCATCGGCGTTGGAGGCTCCAGCCACTACATCGGCTTGACCATCACCCGTGTAATCCTCTACACCGATCACCGCAAAGCCGGTTCCACCCAGTGGGCACTCCCAGATGGAAACGCCTGAGAGACCATTCAGACAGTATATCCGCTTCGGGCCGGTGTCGGAGGCATCGTCGCCCACCGCCGCCAGGACATCGACCGAACCGTCGCCGTTGTAATCGTAGTTGCAGTCAACCTGGTAGACCCAGCCGCCGTCACCGTATTCATGGGTGTCATGGGTCCATATCTCGCCGCCGGTTTTGCCCGATATCGCTCGAATGAGCCGCCCTCCCCAAGCCGAACCGACCACGACCTCGCTGTACCCGTCTTCGTCAATATCATCCATGGTACCGACACCCTTGTGCGAATATACCGAGCCGGCATATATCTCATGTTCCCAAATCAGGTCCGGTGTACCGTGAGAGTTGCCATTGAAGCAACGCACGTAGTTGTCCTCAGAACAGACAATTACATCGGCAATCAAATCGCCGGTCACATCGGGGATAGCCGTGATCGCTTTGGGGGTATTGTCGTAGCCACCGGTGATCTGGTAGGTCCACAGTTGTTCGCCCATCGGCCAATCCTGCTCCAGTCCCGTACCCTCCAGCGTAACCACGGTAATCCCTTCGTCGGGATCGTTGCTGACGATGGACAGCGAGGCGCTGAACGGTACGGCCATATCCGGATGAAACCAGATGCCGACTTCGGTCGTCTCCAACACCGCCAGAACGATCGGTAGATCAACTTGATCGTCCACCGTGAAACTCATGTCGTCGGAAGTGATATTATCGATGGTGAGGACCTCGTCTCCGACATTTTGAACAGCCATCATCCAACGAGTGTAGGCATTGTTCCGCACGATTCCGTAATCGTGGGTGGTCTCCGGCAAATAGATGTCAGGGCCGGGATTAGCCGCACGGCCAGTGAGGGTGATGTCGACGCTGGGACTGACCGGATCGCTTGACTCCACCGAGGCCGTAGCGTCGAGGCCTGCGACAGATTCCGGAACATACGCCAGGGAAATGATATCCTGACCGGACGGACTGATGACGAGCGGAAAACTAGTCTCACAGTACAATTCGGTGCTGCCCGAGATCGCAACGCCGGTGATAGTAAGGTCTGCGGTGCCGATGTTTTCCACCACGGCGTTCCAGGTTACCGAATCACCTACGGTGACCACTCCGTAGTCGTGGTTGTCAACCGGTATGTTGATGACCGGAGTGCCGCTGCCCGACAGGTCGATTTTGTACAAGTAGTCATATCCACCCGCTCCGTTATCGCAGTACCACAAGTATTGTCCATCCCACACTATGCCGGCCGGATCGACTCCTTCGGAGGAGTGGCTTTCCAGCATCGCGCCGGTGGCCGTATCGATCTTATAGAGCGCATCACCCCAGTAGTCGGCCATCCAGAGATTCCCGTTCTCCAAACACAGGTCCCAGGGCTGATTGTCCGGCGCCGTGAACTGCTTTAGTACGCTACCGGTAGCGTCCACATGATAGATCGTAGCCGGGTCCGGATAGTAAGTGGACGTCCAGAAGGTGCCGGCATCGTGGCAGATACCGGACATGTAGTGATCAGGCAGATTGAACTGCGATACCAAACCCCCGCCCCCGTCGAGCTGCATAGCGATGGCCGGGTCGGAACTGCTGCCCGGATGGTCAGTAGTCCAGATGTAGGCGCCGTCATATGTGAGACCGAAGGCGTCTTCATGCGGACCGGTGAAAG
>JAUWIB010000118.1 GCA_030605565.1 bacterium | reverse complement strand
GCTTTTTCAACTCCTGCAACCTCATCCTGATAATATCCTCTCCAGCCATAATCCTCCCTTACTTTTTGGAAGGCATTATAACTTATCAATAGGACATTTCTACTTTGCTCATTTAGGACATTATCACTTTGCGGGAACAGGGTTTACAGCGACTATGATGGTCGACTGTTGCTCGCAATACGGCGAAAACAGCGATTCGGACTGACCCCTAAAGAACCGCCCTCTCTTTGACGAAACCATAGATAATGGCGCATTGTGGAACGACGAACGTCCAAAACATGAATCGAGGTAGATTATGACGAACGGTTTTGTAAAGCTCGCGATACTGATTGTAACGCTAATGGTAATGTCGCTTCCTATGGCGTTGCCAATCAGGGCGCAAACGGAGGCGCCGGAATATGCCCCGGCGCACGAAACTGAAATGCCCCCGAACCGTGGTTTCATTCCATCCCGTATGGACCTTCGCCACCTGGCCGACTATCCCCCAGCCAAGGTGAGCGGAGATGCCTTGCCGGCCAAATGGGACTGGCGCGAGACCGGCAAAGTGACCTCGATCAAGAACCAAAGCTCGTGCGGGGCCTGCTATGCGTTTGCTACGGCAGCCGATTTTGAATCGAAGCTGCTGATCGCTGGTGAGGGCACCTTTGACTTATCGGAGAACAATGTCAAGGAGTGCAACATTGAGGGTACCAGTTGCGGGGGCGGCAACTACGAAAAGGTCGCCAATTTCCTTTCCAAGTACGGTACGGTGTTGGAATCGTGCGATCCCTATGTGGCATCCGATGTCGCCTGCAACAACGACTGTACCTACCAGCAGACACTTCTGGACTGGCGTATCATCTCCGCCGACAACATGCCGGCAACCCCCGATCTCAAGGATCATATCTTCAACGTTGGCCCCGTCTACACCGCGCTGTACACCGGCAGCGCAAGCGATGTGGCTTTCATGAACGAGTTCAACAACTACGATGGTAGCTATACGCTTTATTACCCTGACGATTCGACTATCAACCATGCTGTGGTGATAATCGGCTGGGACGATGACCTGGTTCACACCGGCGGTACCGGCGCCTGGATCTGCAGGAATAGTTGGGATACATCATGGGGCGGTACATGCGGATATGAAGGGGAGAGAGGATACTTCACGATAGCCTACGGCTCGGCTTCAATCGGCAAGTACTCATCATACGCCTACGACTACCAGGACTATGACGCTAGCGGTGATCTTCTCAACTACGACGAATACGGCTGGACCGCCCAGTGGGGATGGCCCGGCAACACAACGGCCTGGGGGTTGTGCAAGTTCGTGATTCCATCACAGGTTTATGTAACTCGGGTTGAGTTTTGGACCAACGATGTTACCACCGATATCGATGTTTACATCTATGACAGTTTCAACGGCTCCGACACTTCCGGACTTCTAGCCAGCAGCTTGGACAACAGTTTCGGCGAAGCCGGGTACCACTCGGTGGCGCTGAGTTCTCCTCCACAGATCGCAGCCGGTAACGATATCTATGCGGTCGTGAAATTCACCAACGCGACCTACTTCTACCCCATCGTTGCCGACGGCTCCGGCTCCAGTGAGATCGCCACTACCTATATGAGCCAGACCGGCGGGGATAGCTGGATTGACATGGGCACCGATCCCTACTATGACGATGTGGCCATCCGCGTGCGCACCAGCCCGACGCTGTCGCTGGGGGCCGACGATGACGACCCGACAACTCCGTACTGCTGGAGTCTGTCGCACAACTACCCTAACCCGTTTAACCCCTCGACAACCATTCTGTATTCTTTGGCTACACGTTCGCACGTAACGATCACGATCTATAACGTGCTCGGTCAGGAAGTGAACGTCATCGTCGACGACGTCAAATCGGCTGGTGAATACGAGGCCTCGTGGGACGGCGCCGACTTCGGCGGACGCGGTGTGGCCAGCGGGATATATTTCTACCGTCTCAGCGCCGACGACCACACCGAAACCGCCAAGATGGTGCTCCTGCGGTAGTCGCGAGGTACATTCGCATTGAAATCTCCGTGCGGGGCAGACCTCCCGGTCTGCCCGTTGGACGGACGTATCCAAAGTAATCAAGGGGCAGACGAGGACGTCTGCCGCCCACAGCCCACACCCACCGGTGACATCCGTGGAAACCGACGGGGTTCTAGTGCGCGGTGGACGTCCTCGTCTACCGCGTTCACTCCAAGAGGCTGTCGGCGCACGGGGACGTACGCCGACCACAAGTCTGCCGCCCGGAAACTCGGGCCGGGGAGACAGCCTCGGAACGCTCGCCGCCCACAGCACAGCCCTCAGTGACCCCCGCAGAAGCCGACGGGGCGGCGCGCGAACTCGCTTCAGCGGCTCTGCAGGATTCTCTTCTGCCTGACTTTACCGGCGATATCTTTGATCACTTCGAGGGGACGTCCGGTGAACGGATCCTTGCCGGTATGATACATCACGGCCGACCAGGTCGACGGCAGGGGTGTGAACACCTGGACCTGGCGAGGGTTTAGTTTCAGAACGCTGCCGACGAACGTCTTCAGCTTTTTCATGTCCGCATCGGAACAGCCGGGGTGCGCCGCGATGAGATAGTAAGTGAGAAACTGTTTCTTGCCGGCTTTCTTCGTGGCCTCGAGAAACATCCGGCGGAACTCCAGCAGGGAATGTCGGTCCGGCTTGCCCATGAGATTCAGCACGGCGTCTTCGGAATGTTCCGGCGCCAGTTTCATCTGACCGGAAACGTGATGTTGTACCACCTGTTGGAGATAGGCAGGGCCATGCTTCTTATCGGCCAGCACCATGTCGTGCCGAATCCCGGAAGCAACAAACACCTTCCTGACCCCATCGAGCTTGCGCAATTGCTCCAGCAACCGCATCTGTGGACTATGATCGACTTTCAAAGTGCGACAGACCTCGGGATGGAGGCACCGTTTGTCGGGGCACATCCCCTTGGTCAACTTCTTCCTGCACTCGAACCCGTACATGTTAGCAGTGGGTCCGCCGACGTCACTGATGATGCCTTTGAAATCGGGATGACGAATCAGCCGCCTAGCCTCGCGCAGGATTGAAGCGGTAGACCGCCACGTGACAGTCCAGCCCTGGTGAACAGTGATGCCGCAAAAGTTGCACTCGCCGTAGCAGCCGCGATGGGTGACCAGCGAAAACCTGATCGTCTCCAGCGCCTTCACCTTGCCGCGCTTGCGATAGTAGGGGTGCTGCTCAAGCTTGTAGTCAAGTTCATGCACCCGGTCGAGTTCTTCCTGGGTCAGTGGCGGTGCCGGTGGGTTCTGAATCAGGTAGCGAGTGTCCTGCCTCTGCGCAAGAGTATCACCGGTGAGGTGATCGTTGTTCTCATAGAAAACGCGAAACATGTCGGTGAACGCCTGTTTGTCAGAAGCGGTCTCATCGAATGACGGCAATTCAACCGAACCCTTCTTTACGTCGGCTGAGATGTAGCACAAACCTCTCAGGTCTTCGACCGACTTGCGGTCCCGGATGCGCCGCGCCAACTGAACGACACTCTGGTCGGCCATGCCGTACAAAAGGTAGTCCGCCTTGGCGTCGAACAGGATTGATCGTCTGATCTTGTCGGAATGGAAGTCGTAGTGCGCCACCCGACGCAAAGATGCTTCGACACCGCCAAGAACAATCGGACACGTGTTCTTGAAAAACTTGCGGATCAGGTTGCTGTAGACAATCGTTGCTCGGTCGGGTCGACGATTGTTAACACCGCCGGGAGTGAAATCATCGGAGCGCCGTTTGCGACCGGTGGCGGTGTAGTTTGCTACCATCGAATCAACCGAACCTCCGGTAACACCCCAAAAGAGGCGAGGCTCACCCAGGCGAGTGATGTCGCGACCATTCTGTACGTTGGGTTGAGCGATGATACCGACCCGAAACCCGGCATCTTGCAACACTCGTCCGATCACCGCCACGCCGATGAAGGGACTATCGATGTAGCTGTCGCCGCTCACGAGAATGATATCGAGCGCGGTCCATCCGAGGGCGTCAAGTTCTGCTTTGGTGGTGGGGAGGAACATATCGGTGCCGGCAGCCTGTCACTTCGCCGCGTGCACGGTCCAGATGTTTGGTTCGATAAACTTCGGCCAAGCCAATACCGACATGCCGGAGTTTTCCTCGCGCAACGCGGGTTGCTTGTCCGCAGTGACAACGCAGCAGGGATACTTAGGTATCATGCGGTACCTCTTCAATCACCGAACTGCCAGGTTCGCCGCCGGTGGTCGTCCATGACTCGTGCAGCCGCAGTCGTCCATCCGGTAGTTGTTCGGGGACGGAGAGACAGCGGCCACTCACGAACTCGCCGTCGATGTTCAGGTATTGCCACACCATATCGAGTTTATCGTCGTCGAGCACATTCGCTACCAACGTGCCGAAGCGAACCCGGCCGCCTTCGCACGTTCCCCACACCGTGCGATTCTTCTGATGATAGTGGAACAGCACCTCTTTCGTCAAGTCGCCGTCGTCGTAGTTGACGACGCCACGGAAGCGCTTGTTGTCATAGTTTAGCTTAGACATGATTCGGTTGTCCCATCGGTTCGGAATCACAGCCCATGAGTTGTCAGTCCTTTGCCAACAGCACGTTCACGGCCTTGACCATGATCTTGACACTGTCGCCTTCTTTGATGCCGAGGTCTTCCAGCGATTCGATAGTCATGACCGAGTTCATGACGGCGCCGCCAGCCACCTCGAGCCGCACCTGGCACATCACGCCACCCTTCTTGACCTCAGTCACCTTGCCGGTCAGTTGATTACGCGCTCCAAACTTCATGATAGAAAATCTCCGGTTACTTGTTTCAGTCCTCTTTCAAGAAAGGGGTTTATACTCCACTGTCAATACTAAGAAGGCATGAGGACCGACGGGATAGTACCGCATTTCCTCCATATCAATGGTTGCAGTTCGTCTGCGGGTGCGCGTTATTTGTGACCATAAGCATGGAGAACCAATGATAGAAGCAACGAACCTGACCAAACTGTTCAAGGACAAGAAGCGCGGCGAAATCCGGGCGGTCGACAATATCTCATTCACCTGCCGACCGGGTGAGATATACGGCCTGCTGGGACCCAACGGCGCCGGCAAAACCACCACCCTGCGCATGCTCTCGACGGCCATTAAGCCAACTTCCGGGTCGGCCGTCATATACGGTGTCGATGTCGCGAAAGAACCGCAACGGGTACGCTCCCGGGTCGGTTTCCTTTCCGGCAACACCGGTCTGTATGCGCGTCTGTCGCCTCGGGAGATGGTTACGTACTTCGGACGTCTCTACGGTATGACACCGGCGACCATAAAGGAACGGGCCGAGCGGATTTTCGGTATGCTCGACATGCATGATTTCGCCGATGGTCGCAACGAGAAACTCTCCAGCGGCATGAAACAGAAAGTATCGATCGCGCGTTCGGTGATTCACGATCCACCGGCCATGGTTTTCGATGAACCAACCACAGGACTCGACGTGATCAGTTCGCGCACAATCGTGAACTTCATCCGACAATGCCGCGACGACGGAAAGACGGTGATTTTCTCGACGCACATAATGAGCGAGGCAATGCGTCTGTGCGACAAGATCGGCATTATCCACCAGGGTAAGCTGTACACCGAGGGCACGGTACAAGAGATCCTTGATCAAACAGCAACCACCGACCTCGAGAGCGCCTTTATCAAGATCGTGGAGGGTTAAGTCGTGCGAATATCCAATGTTGTAACCATATTCAGAAAAGAACTCACCGACACGCTACGCGATCGGCGTACCCTGATATTCATGCTGCTGGTTCCTATCGTGGCAATCCCGTTGTTGATGATGGGTATGTCCAAACTGATGATCAGCCAGATCACCAAGGTTCAGAAAGAGACGTCGAGAATCGTCATCACCGGTCGCGAATGGCTGCCGTCCGAACTGGACAGCATGTTCACAGCAGCCACCGACTTGACGTTCATTGATGCGTCAACCTTTGCAGACACCGGCTTGATCGAGGCCTTGCAGTTAGGGAGATATGAAGCGTTGGTAGCAGTGCCGGACAGTTTCGCGACTCATCTGCAGATGGAACGTTCGGCGGGAATAGAGATCAAGTGCGACCGGGCGGAGTTGAGATCGGAGCAGGCCGAAGACAGACTGGTCGATCTGCTGGATGACTACCGGGCGCTGCTGGTGGAACACCGCCTGACTGAGCGTGAGGTTGATGTCGCTATCCTCGAACCATTCGAGGTCAACTGCGAAAACGTGGCCCCGATGCAGAAGATGGTGGGGGAAAAGCTGGGGATGATGCTGCCGTATCTGATCATCATCATGTGTTTCATGGGCGCTATGTACCCGGCCATCGACCTGACCGCCGGCGAGAAGGAACGCGGCACCCTGGAGACGCTGTTGGTATCACCAGCGGCCAGGATCGAATTCGTGATCGGCAAGTTCCTGGTCGTTGTCGTTACCGGGTTGGTGGCGGCGCTGTTGTCGCTGGGTAGCCTGGTGTTTTCCATGAAGTACATGGTCGACCAATTGGTAGCGCAGGTTGGCAGCATGTTAGCGATGGAGTTTGAAGCGAGCACCATTGTCCTGATAGTCCTGGTCGTGCTGCCGCTGGTGGGCATATTCGCCGGGGTATTGTTATCGGTGTCGATCTTCGCACGCTCGTTCAAGGAGGCGCAGAGCTACGTGACGGCTTTGAACATGGCGGTAATCCTGCCGGCTTTCGTCTCGATCCTGCCGGGCGTGGAACTCGACTACACGTTGGCGATGATTCCGGTCGTGAACGCCAGCCTTATTATGAAAGAGGCTATCTCAGGAACGATCATGTGGAACTATGTGATCGTGGCGCTCTTGTCGAACTCGATTCTCGCTGCACTCAGCCTGGTGTTTTGCAAGAAATGGTTCGAGCGCGAGTCGGTGATTTTTCGGATGTAGGGATCAAAGCGGCGCATGTGGATATACGCCGCGCACAGGCAAGCCTGTTTTTCGCGCTTCGCGCGCCGCTTCGACGCTGGCCCTTCGACTCCGCTCAGGGTGAGGTAGTGTGGGTTCAGGGTGAGGTTCTGTGGACTGGGGTGAGGCTCAGAGTGCTCAGGGTGAGGTCTGGAGGCTATCGATTACAGGCAACCTCATGGTGAGCGGAGTCGAACCATGAGCGGAGTCGTAGCTTACGGTTCGCCGAAGGCGCCGATGTTCGAGAGGTTGCCGTGGACTTCCTTCACCCTCTTGATATGGTACCAGTTGAGGTTGCCATCGGCCTCGAGTCCCCAGCCGGTTACCCAATCCTCGCCTCTCTGAATATCGACAAACGACTCCGTATCCATCCGGTCGGTTTCCGAGTTCCAGCGGAGATAGTCGGTCTTGAGCCGGGTTCCTTTCTGATTGACCAAAATGACATGCCCGAACAGATCCAACAGCCCGGTTTTCTCGCGCACTATGGCTGAATCGGCTATCACCCAACCGACGGCTTTGCCGAGTGAATCGTAGGTGGTGACGTGAACGCCGTAGGACATGGCGGAGTCGAGCGGCTCGTACTCAACTATGCGTTCCGAGAGGATTTCGGTGGTAATGCGACCGCCGTCGTACAGGAATATCTTAGCCTTCTTGAGTTCGGTGCCAAGCAGTTGGCTGCTGTCGGCATCACTGTCCGGTCCGGATTGCGATGACTCGTCGATCGCACACCCGGCCATGAGCACCAGGATGAACATCAGATATGTTAGCAGTACCGTTCGCATTATATTCGCTTTCTTATACGTATATCGGCGGGTAAGTTCGGAATATGCAGTCGTTTGTCAAGTCCTATACGAAGGTGGAGTCAGCCAGCGGTTTTTCAGCCAGATCCACTGGTCAGGGTACTGGACGATGATTTTCTCAAGTTCTTTGCTGCAGGCGGTGGTAACAGCTATGACATCACGATCGAAGTCACCGCTGGGGTTGATCTTGATCTCCGGTCGGACAATGATATGGTAACGATTGTCCTCGGTGCGCACACAAGCCATAGGGACAAAAGCGGCGCCCGTCTTCAGTCCGAGAATGGTCTGACCCACCGGCGTCAGGGCCGGTCGCCCGAAAACCGGCACGAACTCACTGCGGATGCTGATGGAGTCGAAGTCCATCAGAACTCCCAGCACTCCGCCATCCTTCAGCCATCTCACAAATCGCAGCGGTGAGGCGGTGGTCGCGATGTTGGTCACACCCAAAGCCTGACGCTGCGCCACCAGCAATTCGTCCAGTCGCCGGTCGTACATTTCGCGACCGATAGCGGCGGCCCGGTAACCTAACGATGTAAAGTAGACTCCCAACAGTTCGAAGTTGCCGATATGCCCGGAGATTCCGATAACGCCATTACCCCGCTTGTATGCCTTGTCAAAATGTTCGAGACCGTCGACAGAAACAAGCGGTGCAATCTCGCTGTGGTAATGCTTTGTGCAGCGCAGCAGATCGACGACGTTCTTGCCGGAATTGATAAAGAACCGACAGCCGATATCCGCCAGTTCCTCGGCAGTAAGGTCATCACCATAGACCAATGTCAGGTGCCGAGCAATCCTGTGGCGATCTTTCGGCAACAGCCGCCAGGCCGTCAGTCCGGCCATAGCGCCCAGGAACAATACCAGGCGCCGTGGCAGGCGATTGAACAGGCCTGTCAACGCGCGGACCAGGAAATAGGTCGCGCTGTGTTTGAGCCGTTTGCTCAGCCTCATAGTCAGACCAGTTTGGATTTCAGGATATCATGCAGATGGATGATTCCGACCAGCCGACCGGATTCATCAACCGTCGCCAACTGCGTGATCGAATGTTTTTCCATAATCGCCAACGCCGCGTCGAGCAGGGCGTCGGCTGCGACAGTCTTGGGAGTTGTTTGCACGACCTGGGATGCCGTCAGGCTGAAGAAGTCGGCCTGTTTTTCGACGACGCGACGCAGGTCGCCGTCGGTGAAGATACCTGCGGGACAGCCATGTTTGTCCTTTGTCAGGACACAGCCAAGTCGGCTGGAGGTCATCTTGAGAATCATCTCTTTCATAGTCGCCTGTGGTTCGATCAACGGCAGCGCCTCGCCGGTATGGTGCAATTCCGAGCAGCGCATCAGCAAACGTTGACCCAAAAAACCACCCGGGTGCAGGTCAGCGAAGTCATCCGGGCCAAACCGGCGTGCCTTGAGAAGCGCCAGCGCCAGCGCATCACCCATCACCAGGGCCGCCGTCGAGGACGAGGTAGGCACCAGATTATTGGGACAGGCCTCATGATCCACCGAGCAGTCCAGAACGATATCGGCGCGGTCGGCCAGGTCACTGGTCATACTTCCGCCCAGCAAAATGATGGCTACACCCAGCCGGTGGGCCGCTGAGACCAACATCGCACTTTCACCCATGCGTCCGGACTTGGAAACCAACAGAAGAATGTCATCGGCGCGCATGAGTCCCAGATCGCCGTGAAGCGCCTCGGCCGGGTGCAGGAAAAACGATGCGATCCCGGTGGAGTTGAAGGTCGCTGCAATCTTCTTGCCGATCAACCCGGACTTACCCATGCCGGCTACGATCACACGGCCTTTGCACTCGAGAATAGCGTCCACCGCTCGTTCGAAATTTGCATCGAGCCGCTCGGCCAGAGCTTCCACCGCCGCCGCCTCGGATCTGATTACTTCCTGCGCGTATTTTCTCAACTCGGTCATTCGATCAAATCCAGAGGGTTCTTACCTACTGCTTCGAAGTATGCTTCGATCACTTCCCGCACCGCCCCGCCACCGCCACCCTTCTCGGTGACATAATCGACCACCTCGATCAGTTCGGATGCAGCGTCGGCGACGGCAATCGACAGACCGGATCGTCGGGCCAGACCGATATCCAGAAGCTCGTTGCCGACAAAAGCTATCTCGGAGAAATCAATATCGAGTTCCTCAAGGAGAGGCTGGACCTGGAGTATCTTATCCTTCTTGCCCTGCAAGACATGCTTGACGCCGAGGTCCTTCATGCGAGTGTCGGTGGCAGCCGAATAGCGTCCCGACACAATCGCCAACTCCAGGCCGGATCGCATCGCGAGCGCCATGAAAAAGCCGTCGGAGATATTGAACCGTTTGAGTTCAAAACCGTCCGGGCCGAAGTAGATGCTATCGTCAGTCAGTACACCGTCAACATCAAGCGCCAATAGTTTGACGCTTTTCAAGCGCTTTACAAACTGTTCTCGCGTCAGTCGTGCCATGTATGTTTCACTTAGTTGCTTCTCTAATTCTGGTAACGCCATCCAACAGGGCAGCCATCTCATCAAGCGGTAGCATGACACCGGCGTCGGAGAGCGCTTCGGCGGGTTTTGGATGCGTCTCGACAAACAGCCCGTCGACACCGATAGCCACAGCCGCCTTCGCCATCGGAATGACAAACTCCGGTCGACCGCTCGACACTCCTGCCCCGCCGCTGGGGAGTTGCAGCGAATGGGTGGCATCGAACACAACCGGGCGGCCGGTCTCTTTCATTATCAACAGGGATCGAAAATCGACAACCAAATTGTGGTAGCCAAACGTTGTCCCGCGCTCGGTCAGCATGACTTTCTCAGAGTTTGCCTTGGCCACCGCGTTGGCCATATCCTCGGGCGCCATGAATTGCCCCTTCTTGATATTGACCCAACGTCCGGTTTGCGCCGCAGCCTGTATCAGCGCTGTCTGGCGACAGAGAAAGGCCGGAATCTGCAAGATGTCGGCTATCTCGGCGACCGCCGGAACTTCAGCCGTCTCATGAACGTCGGTCAACACCGGCAGACCGGTTTCCCTCTTGACCTTCTCAAGGATGCGCAAGCCTCCCTCCAGACCTGGTCCGGTGGGAGAGTCCGCCGAAGTGCGGTTGGCTTTGGTGTAGGAACTCTTGAAGATATATGGCAGGTTATGCCGCTCGGCCAACTCGGCGACCGTCTCGGCTACTTGCAAACAGAGCGACTCCGACTCGATCACACAGGGTCCCGCGATGAGAAAGAACTCACCCCGTTCGATTCTGGCAAACACGTACTCGGTCATGTCGGGCAATATAAATAGTGCCGCCCGAAACGCCAGCGATAAATGAGGTTGCGCATTAGCAGGGCAGCATCCTTGCGATGCTGCCGCCAGTGTCCTGTTTCAGGTGGTGTCGGGCGACCCCGCCCGACGCCTGCCTTCACACGTGATGGCAGGGTAGCCCGGACGTTCGGGCTTGTTGATAAAGTCCAGATTCTCGTCATTGCGAGCGACCAAAGGGAGCGCGGCAATCTCAAACTCCAGGTCGTGCAACGAATTGAGATTGCCACGGCACGCAAGGCGCGCCTCGCAATGACGTTGACCAGGGTTTGTCAACACTCCCGTTCCTCCGGGTTTCGCGAGAACTGGTACGCCGGCT
>JAUWIB010000068.1 GCA_030605565.1 bacterium | reverse complement strand
TCGGTGAAGGGTTGTCCGTTCTTTTTTGCTAAGTATGATATCCTGTGCTACTCGCATCTAAAACACCTCCACCGCAATAATACGGCAGAGGAACGCCGAAGTCAAGATACTGCCTACTATTTATGCATCACACCACTAGATTACTCCAGTTTTAAGCTATTCCAGCTATCAGTTCTCTGGAAGGCAGGTGTCGCCACAGATCCTGCTTTCAGTGCGGTGAGACTCGGGAATCAGCACGAAGAGAGACTCCGTAAGATGCTTCTTTGTCGCAACCCTGGAGAACCTCACGACTACGGCTGTATAGTGTTCGGCCTCTTCACAACGGAAGAGGGAGTATTCAGAGCTTTTATGAAACCTGAGCACGGTAGGCTCGGCAACCATCATGCCTATAGGTTTGTATTCGGAAGTTGTGGGTGGGTCTTCTTAGTCTCACGACATACGGAGGAGTTTGATCGCAAGAAGTGCTTCCTAACGAAGGAAGGAACTCTGTTGATGAGGTCCGTGCCCGCCAAGGAGGTTCCATTCATCATCTCAATGGTCCAGGAATTGCGAAGCTCAGGGAAGCTTGGGCATCATGATTGATTCAAACAACGGCATGCTCTGACCACCCCCCCCATGAACCGCATCATCGTAATAGGTACGAGTTGCAGCGGTAAGACGCAGCTGGCGCGAAAGCTGGCCGAGAGGCTCGACATACCGCACGTCGAACTCGACCAGTTCTATTGGCTGCCCAACTGGGAACAGCGACCAAGAGAAGAATTTCGTTCGCTGGTTCAAGAAGCTGTATTCGCCGACCGATGGGTCAGTTGCGGTAACTTCTCCGTGGTGCGCAATGTCCGCTGGAACCGAGCTACCCACGTTGTCTGGTTGAATTATCCGTTTCGAATCGTGTTCTATCGCGCTCTGAGACGGACAGTCGTACGCTGCTTTACCAAAGAGGAACTGTTCAGCGGCAACACCGAGTCGTTTCGGCAGTCGTTTATGAGCCGTGATTCGATCTTGTGGTGGATACTCAAAACGTACCACCGCTACCGACGCGAGTACCGACGCTTCCGCAACGAAAGCACCTATCCCGACCTTCAGTGGATCGAACTGCGCCACCCACGAGAGGCTGAGCAGTTGCTCACCAAACTTTGTTGCACTCACGACTGAATAATGTGCTATCTTCCAGGTACTTTGTACGAAACGCCAGGAGTCGATTATGTTCTGCCCCAAGTGTCGTTACGAATACACCGAGATGGTTACCGTATGCCCCGACTGTAACGAACAACTTGTAACCAGACTGCCGGACGAATCCAACGAACGCCACGACGGCAAATCATACGACTGGGTTCAGATCGGGCGGCTGACCTCGGATCAATACGCTGAGATGGTGTTGGAGGTTCTGCACTCCAAGGATATTCCGGCCGTAATCTTAGGCGGTGGCGGGCACTTCGGCCAGACCGGGCAGATGGGTCCTTCCTCGGCGCGGCCGGTGGGGGGCGGTTTTTCGCTGATGGTGCCGCGTGAGTTCGTCACCGAAGCCAACGAAGAAGCGCAGATCATACTTGGCGACGACTGGAATCAGGCCAAGCTCTAAGATATTTGTTAAAAGAGCCAGCTATTTCAGAAAACTATTGCACAGAAAACTATTGCTCTATCAGGCCGTCAGCCATTAATTGAAACTGTAACGGAGCAACGTAGATTCCGGGTCGAGCGGTGAGCCCGCAGTCCAAGTACCGAGCATTGGTTAAGCTCGGGGTGTCAGGACAGCCAAGTGCTATAATCCAGCTTAGCTGGAGCACCTTCCAAATTGGGATGCCGCTCGCCCGTTTTTCTATTGCAGCTTGCGACGGCAACCGCAACGCCCTCTGGGAACTGAACCATCGGCTGACACGCAAACCGCCGGGAAAAAACAGCGTGTGAGCCAATGCGATGTTCACATAATTACGGCCAGCTTGCCAATCTGCACTTCACCTGAGTTGCTCTCGACTGTCCAGTAGTATAGTCCGGTCACGACCATCTGCGTGTTGCGCGTGATGAGGTTCCATTCGGCATGGTTGGCGCCGTCGTTATGCACGAATTCACGCACCATATCACCGTCCAGCGTGAAAATACGAATAGTGCAAACAGGAGGCACGTTGGCGAAATGAATCGCTCTCGTCCGGTAACGCGGACTGTCCGGCTCGACCCTGCCCTCAAAACCCCACTGGCGGTAATCGCCGTCATCACGATACGGATTCGGATACACATACACCGGCAACTGGTGCGCTTGAATGTCATCCCAGGAACTCTGCGCATAGACTTCGACCGCTCCGTCGGCAACCGATGTCTCCAAAGATTTCAAGCCGGATTGAGGCGAGCCGAAGTCAAAGGCGGTGACGTTGACCCAGTACGACACCGTCGGTAACAAGCTGTCAATGTCGAAACCGTACTCGAAGTATTTCAGACGACCATCGGCGGTCAACTCGTCAGGTTGCGCCGAGTCCGGGATGAGACTGGACGGGTACAACTGGTCCGGATAGACTTTGTAGATAGGTGTGTTCTCGCCAAACCTGGATACGTTGAAATCCTGTGGTTCGAAAAAGAAAACCGAATCCGGAAAGCGTGGATGTACATACGGCCGCGAGCGAGTGTAACTCAGAGGATCGAACGATTGATCATTACACGAGTCACCATAGAGACATCGCAACTCTTCCAGCGATGACGGCGTGCCTATGAGCCTATAGCCGGCGTGCGGATGCATACTCCGGTCGTAGAAATACTTGTTGTAGTCCTCGATATCGTAGGAAGCGATCACATGAAAGCTCTCCGGTCGTTCGTCACGGGCCAGGTAGATACGGTATCCCTCGAAGTCAAACTCGCGTGAGAACGCATCCCTGGTCGTCTCCGATCGGAGACCGTAGAAACGCACGGTGAATCCTCCGGGCCTCGGATCCACCCAGAATTCCGGCGCGGGCGGCGGCGCTGCCCCGCGAAAGTCCGGGACCCCGTCGCCTTCATAGTAGAAAGTATCACAACTCGCGTATTCCCATACCGTGTCGGTGAGAAGCGGATCGAGAGTAAGTGTGTCTATGGCCAATACGCTCGTGTCCAGACAGCAGACACGTATCTTGCCGAAATAACCGTCGCCGTCGGTATCAACACCGGGGTTATCATAGATCCATGACGCCCACATGGCGTTGGAAGCCAAATCCGAAAAGTCCAGGTTCTGGTAATAGCGATCGGGATGGTCCGGCAGATTGGCGCGGTTCCCGGCCAGGGGGTGCAGGTTCTCCCCCGCCATGTAGGCGAAAGAGACCGGCAGCGTCTGACCCGGTCGAATCTCAAAAGGTCCGAAAGACAACAGGTACCTGGTGTCGAAACCGTCAGCGTATTCCGCCGCCTGTTCCTGGTTTGGGAAAAGCCATAGCGTGTCGTTGGGTTGAATCGATGCTGTGAATACCTGATCATAGTCAAACTCGCGATTGCTCATGACGTAGTACTTGTTGACATCCCCCTCCGGCGTTCCCAGACCGCCGGTACCAAAGTCGCGAAAGGCCTCTTTCAGCCGACCGACTCCGGACTTTTCTCTCGGCCCGAAGTCCAAGGTCGCATTGCCGTTGCCGATCCACCAGTTGAACCCGACATCAAGCTCCTCCGCCGGTGTTCGCACGATGCGGGTGGCTGTCAGGTTCGGAGTGGGGTGCACGCGGCCATCCGCGTAGACTATGTCGGGATCACCATCGTCGTCGGCTATCCAGGCGATATTCACCGTGTCCATAAAGTTGCACGATCCGTATCGGTTGGAATAGGTGTGCAAAAACCCGCTGTGGTCATCGGTAAATCCGGAGAACTCGCCCATGCAGTCATAACAGACCATGCAGTCCACATAGATACCCATAAAAACGTCATGCAGCGTCTGCGAACCGATATTCATGATTTGATAGTCAAACAAAATGAAATCCTCGGCATAGGCGTAGGACCAGGCATAGGAGGCTTGTGTCACTTCGATATTCAACGGGATGTGCCATCGTCCGAAGAAATCGTTGGGAATGCCCTCGGTGAATGTATCGGTGTACACCGCAATGTAGTCCTCTTCCGACACCGCATTCTGATACTCCGGCTTGCTTGGGTCCTTTATTGAACGATAGACCATCTCTCCGAACGGCGCCTGGTCCGGATACATCTCGTACAGATGCTGCCAACCATCGGCGCCAACCGAAACCAAAGTGTCTCGTCCCACAACAGCGCCAATCCAGAAAGCGCCGCCGAACAGATAGTTCACGCTGGATCCCCGGGGATATTCACAGGAGAAGCCGATCTCTTTGCCGGTGAACCAGTCGACACTTGGTCCCGGGTGATACTCCATGCCAAAAGTACCGTTGTTGGCAACGGCCAGCGATATCCTGCCGACACGATGTGCCGCCAGACAATGCGCAGGGTCGGCCAACGCAAGGTCGACACGCTCGCTCCGCTGCGCCGGGCGATTATTCATCATGCGTGCAGACGTTAGCGACCCTGCCATCACGACCAGCGTGGCGACTAACAAAGGAACTCTAAACACAATCGGGACTCCACTGAAAGTACGCCGTCCAACAAGATCAGACCACCGGACCAGAACCATGCCTAAGAATGATGCATTCCCCAGCCGGAGTCAAGTTGGTTTGCGCTCCGATAGATCATTCGTGGCAGCGCAGCCTTCCAGAGAGGCAAGAGCAAGAGAAAGAGTAATTTTTCGCTTGACAATTGGGGGGGGGGGGCATTATGCTCTTAACACTGGGTAATTGTAAGCCGGAAACTATGTGGGAATTGCTGACACTTGTGATGGGTGGACTGCTCATAAGCAACTTGAGCCTGTTGTTACAGCCAAGCCTCACATCACCCTCAAGCGCTACTTCGCCGTTTATGGATGGTGTTATCGACGCTGTCCATTGGCAGAATCCTGTCTGCGTTTCACTGACAACTTCTGGCACAACTCAGCCGACATTTTTGTGTTCCATGAAGCTTGATGTACAGAGGAGAATCGCAGCTTCTTGCCAAAACCATAAACCAATCGTGCGTGGCAGGCATGTTGCCCACCACGCACTAGCACAGTGCGGCGGACCACAAAATCCGTCGCACACCTAACACTAAGAAAGGACTAAACCATGAAAAAAGTCAAGGTCTTCTTGGCCATTATGTTCCTGGCGGTATTCAGTGTCGTGAATGTCTCGTCGCTGTTCACGGAAGCTGAGGCCACTTTACCCGCGAACCAGACGAAAGAATTCTCTGCGGGTAATTGGATTATCCAAAATGGCGAAACGGTAGGATGCAATTGCCCCGTAGATAAGGGATCCTGCATCTGCCAATATAACAACGCAAGTTAACCAAACACGGATGTAACTGGCAAAGCGCAGTATACTACTCCACATGAGTGTTGGCGCTAGGCTGGTACATTTCACGTTGAAGTGTTGTTCTAAATGAAAAATAGGCAAGAAGCTGTGGTTGTAATTCTTTAGTCAACTGGGAGCGGTCCCACGCGGGCCGCTCCCGGAATAGAATGTAGGTCAAAGGCCTTGTGTTTCTGACACCTATTAAGGAGATACTATGATTAACTCAATTCTCGGGATAACTCTCCTGTTGGTACCATTCGGCAGCCGATTTACCGCTCAGAAGGTTTTTTCCATACCGTCGGAAGTCCGCATCTCCGGTGAAAAGGGATGGACCGACTGGAGCTATTTTACAGTTGGTCCGGATGGCGCTCGGGTGGCTTTTATCGACCCCAAAAGGCAGGAAGTACGCTCGTACAGCCTTAACGGTGGGACCTCCAGCGTGATGGCAGAACACACCGACGTTTCAAGCTACGCTTGGGGGCCAACAAAGCATCACCCGGAAACACTTTATGTCACAGAAACCGTCAATGACATCGCCCGCAAAGGGCAAAGACCGGACGAAGTCAATGTCCCTATCGCCGTCAAATATGATCGTTCGGGAAAACTATTTGTCAGCGATCTCAGTAATCGCCGGGTGAGCGTCTTTTCGCCTGAAGGGACGTTCGAGAGTTCATTCCTGCTGCCTCAGACTGTCGGCGCTCCGTCTGATATTAGAGCCACCAACGACGGCAATTATCTTTTGTCCAACCTGTTTTTGGACAACTCACGCGGTATCAACGCCGGCTACCACTGCAATTTCTTTTCTCCCACCGGCAAACTGCTGAAGTCATTTGCTTATACTCCCAAGGTCGCCTTTGACCGGAATTTGTGGTTGGGCGTCTACTCTCTTTTTGATCTTGATAAACAGGGTAATATCTACGTCGCTTTTACGGTCGAACCGGTGATTTACGTATACAATAGCGCCGGAGAGCTCATGATGACCTTTGGCGAAACCCCGGAATGGTGGGTTCCGCCGCCGAAGCTGGAGGCTTCTCGGTTCAGGATCAGAAGTGAGCCTAACGGGTTCCATGGCTCGTGGACGCGTGTGATAAAGCTGGTCTACGCAGGTAACGGCAGATTGATCCGTTGCGCTGAAACCAATGGGCTGGTAGAGGGCTGCTCGAAACCGTTTATCTTAGACGTCTATTCCACTGACGGCAAGCTCATTGCCGGGAGTATTGAGTCGGACTGTTTCCCGGTCGGCGTTGACAATGACAACATGATCTACTTTTTGTCCGTGACCGGCGATCGTTTGCTGAAAACCAGCTTGATTGAACCGGAGGAAAAATGAAGCCAATCTGGTACAAATTGGTTATCGCTATCCTGCTGGCGTTTAATGTCCTTTTGCTGTACCAGAATCACCAGTTGAAGGCGGAAGGCTCGCGACAGTTGGTCGACCCCAAAATGTATGTAAGACAGTTACAACTACCTGACGTGCCTGTCGTTGACCGCGACAATCATCCGGCCTCTCTTCTTGATCTGGTTAAGGGGAATTCGCATACGATGTTTGTCTTTTTCTCGCCGTCGGATTGTCCACCCTGCTTCAGTGAAAAAGAACTGTGGGGACAGATACCCGACCGCGGCAATATGCCGGTATATGGAATCGCCACCAGCCCCGACTCCAGAGAACTCTGGCAGTGGGTGGAGAACACGGAAATCCCGATCGGGGTGTATTTGGACACCACCTTTGCCATCGAGGATTTGATGGAATCTCAACAAACGCCGTTGAAGGTCCTGGTTGATTCAGTGGGCACAGTAATCTGGGCGGATCCACCGCGAGAGCCGGGTCCAGCGCGCGAAAGCTTCTGGAAGGAGTTAGCTGATGCAATGGAATAGCAAGATGTTGTCGGGTCTCTCATCCCCGCCAAGACAGGGATTCGGAACTCGACCTATGATTCTAATGGTGGTCGGGATGCTTCTTGGTCTGGCATCATCCATCACTGCTGCCGACCTCAGTCTGCGAGTAA
The DNA here is from genome assembly GCA_030605565.1 of bacterium. Taxonomy (GTDB): domain Bacteria; phylum Zixibacteria; class MSB-5A5; order GN15; family FEB-12; genus JAJRTA01. The sequence continues at coordinate 8,762 of JAUWIB010000068.1, read as the reverse complement.
ACCGGACGGAAACACCACCTGTTATTGACGGTATCCTTGAGGATGTGTGGCATCAGGCCGACTCCGCATACCAATTCATACAATACCAGCCTTATGAAGGCAAACCTCTTTCCGAACCGACCGTGGCTTATTTCTTGCAGGACGACAAGGCGTTATATGTAGCCTTCCGCTGTGAAACCAACGGGCGCAAGCCGGACTGCGTCTCCGGAACCCGTGAGATCCAGTCAGGTGATGTAGTAATCGTCTACTTCGATACCTTTTTTGATCGGCGCAACGCCTATCAGTTTTCCGTCAACTGTGCCGGAGTACCAGGTGATGCCATTATCTCGGCCAACGGTGCGGAAACAAACTTCAGTTGGGACGGGGTATTCTCTTCGGCAGCCCAAGTTGACTCTTTGGGCTACGCAGTAGAAATGGCGATCCCCTGGTCCACGCTGCGGTTCGACAAGAAAGCCACCACATGGGGGGTCAATCTTGAGCGGAAGATCCCGCGCAACGAGGAAGAGGGTTACTTTGCGCCGGTCGGGCAGGATGAAGTGTTTACCGTATCCAATTTCGCCCGCCTGGAAAACGTACATCCCACCAGACCTTCCAAAGGAATAGAGTTCTTCCCGCGTAGCTTCTACCGTACGGAGAAAAGCTATGGCGAGAAGTCCAGTAAGTTCCAACCCGCCGCTGATATCAACTGGGCGATTACGCCTGAGATACGATTACAATCGACCTTCAATCCCGATTTTTCGCAGGTAGAGGCCGATCCGTTTGCCGTAAACCTCTCTAAGTATGCGCTTTACTTCGGTGAAAAACGCCCCTTTTTCACCGAGGGTCAGGAATATTTCGAACCCTCTGGAAGTTTGATAGCCCAACAGAATAAGTTGTTTTATTCTCGCCGGATAGGGAAGAAATTTCCTGACGGTTCTGAAGCCCCTCTTGAGACTGGGGCACGAATCATTGGAAAGGTGGGAAAGATCGAATTCGGCAGTCTCGTCTGCAAAACCGGCAGACATTCATACGAGGGGTGGCTTGGCCCAGCGGTGGAACCTTCGGCAGTCTACACGGTAGATCGTCTAAACTACCAGCCTTTCACGCATACCACGGTTGGAATGCTGTATGCCGGGAAGTATTCGAACGGCTTCAGAAACGATGTGATCTCCATTGACGGATCCACCAGTACGAGTAGATTTGAGTTCACTTACCAGGTGGCCAATAGCTACTACGACGGTGTATCCGATTGGGCATTTCATACCTATCTGAGTTGGCATAAGTTGCGGAACTTCTCTCTGAGAGCCTATGCCGATATTATCGGAGACGATTTTAACGTTTCCGAAATAGGGTTTGTTCCCTGGAATGGTTATCGTGGCTACTCTGTTTCTATGGGTCCTGTCATATACCCAAAATCCGGACCGATCAAGTACGGTGCAGCACGTGTCTATGCGGGGTTCTCACGCGATTTCCAGGAGGAGCACTACTCTCAAGGCTACAATTTTTCACTTTCTGCGTCGCTTCGCAACGGCTGGGGCGTGACGATGAGTCGGGGGATAGGTCGGGAATATGAACGGGATGACTCGTACAACCCCAAGTCTTTGTATGCTTCTGTGGGCACGGATATGTCCCGCCGTTTTCGCGCAACGAGTTCCTACTACACAGGCTATAGGTACAATTACCGCCGGGGTTACTTTGCGCGCAACGAATCCGTCAGTTTATATACGTCACTACGGCTCTCCAAGCAGCTTTCTTTCTCTCTAAGCGGCAAAACCTGGATCGAACACAAGCCTGACGGCAGTATCGAGGAGATCACCTACCGTCTCCGTCCAACTGTGTTCTTTAGCCCCATGACAGGAATGAGCTTCAGCTTGTACGAAGAGACCCCAATTGTGGACGGCGAGGGGGTGTTGTCAATTCGTATCGGGCTTTCTTTTAAGTACAACTTCTTGCCCAAAAGCTGGATTTATGTCGCCTACAACGACTATCAGTGGCGGCGCAGTGAGGACGGCGTGTTCGATCCTCAGCAGAGGGTGTTTGCGGTGAAGGTCAAGCACCTGTTTGCCTGGTAAAGCTGACCGCGCTGCATAAAAAATGTTCTGACGAAAACCGATGCGACTTCTTTTGTGTGCCCGTAGTTGTAGGCGCGGAGTTATCCTTGCAACCGTCCCCCAGGGCGAGTATACAACGAATCAGTGGAACTTCTGCAACTCTCCTCACCCGTTCCTCCTGCATCGTCCTAACCAACCAAACCTCAGCGTACCGGGGGAGGCTCAGTTTCACCCTGAAGTGCCGGGGCGGTGAAAAAACATGAACCCGTTTGCATCTCAGAAGTACGAGCCTGTCGCGACAATCAGCTATCTGCGTTTCATACAACAACATACGGAACGATCCCGGCAAGGCACACGGCTTGCAACGGGAGAGGTCATGGAATGCTTCTTTGGCTCTTACGAACTGCCCTCTGACAGCCGACAGGACAAGAGTGCGGTGGTGACGTTTACCATCCCGCAGGTCGGTATAACTTTCAAGGCGCCTTTCGACGGCGTCTCCAGCGACCACACTGATTTTGCGTCTCTGTTAGCTCTTCTGGAGTTCATTGACGGCAACCAGAAGTACTTTTCGAACCATACTTACCAGATCTACGGCAACAATCACCACGTCGTGGACGCCGTCAATAAGACCGAACATCCCCCGGATGAATACGTCCATCTGCTGCACAAAGCCCTCAACTATCGCGATCGTTACCGCTTTTCGCTGGAGTGGATCGCGGCCAGGGACAACCCGGTCTACGATCAGCTTTTTGATTGACGTCTGGGCGGCGGGAGTGGTATAATCGTGTATGATCACTCCCCGGACGCTCAAGACGGAAATATCAGCCGGGAAGTTTCACCTCGCCTACTACTTCTTTGGCGCCGATGACTATCGTATAGTCGAGGCCGAGAAGTATCTGGTGCGGAGTTTTCTGCCTGACTTGCAGCGCCAGATCAATAGTTGCAAGTTGGACGGGCGCAGAACTTCCTGCGCCGATCTGATAGCCGAACTCTCCAACCTGCCCATGTTGGGTGGCAAGCAGGTCGTGATCGTTTCGAGCTTCCAGAGCTACAAGCCGACCGAGATCGACGCCGTACTCAAACTCCTGACCCCGCCCGACCCCAACCGAACGGTGATTTTCAGCACCCCCGCCGCCAAAGCGCCCAAACGGAAATCCGCCTTCCTGAATAAAATGGACAAGGCTGTCCAGGTGGTCGAGTTCAAGAAGCTGGCTCAGGCCGATATCCAGAAACAGATCAGGAAACGGCTGCTGGCGGAAGAGATCGGGATCGAACCGGCCGCTCTGACGCTGCTTTCGGAATTGGTGGCCGGGAATCTTGGACCGATGGAGTCGGAGATCAACAAACTAATCAACTACCGCAGCGCCGGTGAGACAGTGACGGTCGACGATATCGGCGCCGTTTGTTCGGGCTACGCTACGTACAACATCTTTGCCCTGGCCGACGAGATCGTCGCCGGGCGCACCCGGACAGTGCTCAAGATGATCGATCGACTGCTCGCCGACGGCAACACGCCGGTCGCCATTGCTTCACTCCTGCAACAACACTTCATCAGCCTCTACCTGGTCAAGAACTCCAGAAAACCGCTGGGACGGCGAGATTTTCTGATCGGCAAGTTCCGGGGGCAGGCCGCGCAATATGACAACATCCAGTTGGAAAAGATCATTGTCGAAATAGCGGCCACCGACGCCGAATTCAGACAGCAGGCTCTGAAGCCGGCGGCGGCCTTGCAGATGCTGGCCCTGAAAATGATTAGCGACAACGTGTAAATGGACGAAACTTCTCGGGAAGAAAGGGCTGCGCTGGCGGTAAACAAGAGTGTGGACGGTGCAACCGAGCGGAAGCTGATTGAGGCAGCACAGGACGGCGACCAGCACGCTTTCGGTCAGTTGATCCGCCTGAACCAGAAGCGACTGTTTCGATTCGTTTACGGACTGTTTGGTTCATTTGATGCAACCGAGGATATCGTGCAAGAAGCGTTCGTAAAAGCATATTCCGCCATCGACCGTTTCGATTTGCAGTTTACTTTCTACCCCTGGCTGGCGACGATTGCTCGCAACCTGGCTTTCAACTATCGGGAACGCGAGCAGCGCAAAGAATCGTTGGATCAACTTCAGGAGTCGGGCTTCGATCCTCAGACAGCGCAACTGGGACCGTTCGAGCAACTCTTGAACGATGAGGCGCAAAAGAGGTTCTACCAAGCAGTTAAAGCACTGCCGATTAAGTACCGGGAAGTGTTCGTACTGCGACACTTCGAGGACCAGAGCTATACGGAAATTGCCTCCATTCTCAAGATACCGCCCGGAACGGTTGATTCACGGTTGTACCGAGCGCGGCAACTTCTGTTGGAGAGTCTTAAGGATTTGTTATGAACGATGCCTGTCAAAAGATAAACGACGAGTGATCGAAATGGACCACGGTTACTTTCAGGACAGACTTTCAGCCTACCATGATCGCAGCCTCACACCGGAGGAGATGCGGATGGTCGAGGAGCATGTGGCCGCCTGTGCGGAGTGTCGAAAACAGCTTGAAATGCTGGCGAAGTTAGACCGGCTCATAGATGAAAAAGCTGATCTGACTGAGAGCGACTACTGGGAAACAGCCGCACAGAAAACCGAACAACGGTTAGGCTTTAAGAAAGAATCGAAGATCACCATTATTCGCCGTAGTTGGACCGGCCTGGGCTGGAAGCTGGCCGCGGCAGCAGCCTCGGTGGCGGCGCTGACATTTATAGCTCTGCACGAGGGCGACATTCTCGATTCGGCCGACCAAAGAATGCAGGATTCACCTACTGTCTCGGCTCCGGTGGTGCCAGATATGGCCGTGACGCACAGGGCTGACTCATCGGACCGGCGTGTACATGAACAGGACGCTCTGATGCCAGAGGACAAGGAAGTCCGGACCGACTTTGCCGAGCCTGAAAAACCTGGGCGGGTAGTCGCAGGGAAAGGTGTCGTGAAAGAGGCCTTGGTGTCGAAGAAAGGAATTGCAGCAGAGGATAAACGAGAGAAAGTCGAACCCTCCCCTTCCCTTGATGCTGAAAGAGAACCGGGGAGTGAGCCCGCTCCGGCACCGGTTGAGACAGTAGATGAACTGCTTGAACAGGTCGAGGGCGTGGTTACCAACGCCTCAGGTGAGATTTTCGTGCGTGGCGGACGTGCGGGAGAGGTTGCCGACATTGTGGATTCGTCACACGGTAGGATGGAAGGCCAGAGTAGAGCCGGTGCAGCAATTCCATCGGCAACGGACGCGACAGAAGAAAAACGGGATATCGGGAAGACAATTACCGTCACCGGCAGCAGGGACATCATCGAAAGATTCAAGGTTTCCAATCAGGTAGCTGTTACGCACGAATCACTTGAGACCACCGACGATACGCGCTCTCTTGACCACTGGCGGATGGTGCGAGATTCGTTGCAGCCTCAGATTCGCACACAACTTCGCAAGAAACAACATGCAGTCGAAAAGTCAACGCGGTACGCCGATCGACCGCCCGGTATCTCGCCGTCTCCCCCACCACCTGATAGCGCCTCAGATAGGCAGACACAGTTGCAGCGTTATCTGGAGGCTTGCTACCAGATCGCTCTGCAAACTGAGGACGAATCCGAGTACGACGACGCCGTCGCTGTCTTGACCAAATACGCCGAGCGCGAGGATACATCTTTGCAGAAACTGGCCCGACGCTATCTCAAGTTACTCGAAGATTTTCACAAGTAGCCAGCTGGCTTTCACGAAAATGGCTGAACTTTTGACTCGACCCAACGTACAGTTTAGCCAGAGAAAGGCTTACACAGTCCACAGGAGCTGTCGCTATGGATAAGAAACTATATCGCTCGGATACCAACAAAGTGATCTCGGGGGTTTGCGGAGGATTAGGCGATTATTTCGATATCGATCCGGTCCTCGTGCGGGTTATCGCCGTGATTTTGGCCCTGGCTCACCAAGTGACGATTGTAGCTTACATTGTCGCCTGGATCATCGTACCCAAGAGGGAAAGTCTTGTCGAGACCCCGGCGTCAGCGGAACCAGCAAAACCGGCGGAACCGAGGCAATACGATTCATCATGGCGCAAGTATCTTCCCGGGCTGGTGCTGATCGGTATCGGAGCTATTCTCCTGATGCGCGAGAACTGGTACTGGTTTGACTGGTCGGAGTTCTGGCCGGTGATGTTGATACTGGCCGGTTTGGGCCTCATGTTCTGCCGAGGCAAACGGCGGCGCGAACGTGATGCTGCTAAGAACGCCACCGGTCAAGGGTTGGACAGTCCCAACGGAGGAACACTGTCATGACTCCGGCGCGGTTTCGATGGGGCGTTCTTCTGGTTACGATTGGTCTGCTTCTGTTATTCCGGAATACGGGCATTTTTAATGACGACATTTGGATCGCCTTGGCGGTATACTCGCCGCTGGTGTTGATCGCCATCGGTATAGAGAAGATTTGTACCCGAACGAGAGTACAAGTTATATCCTACCTGACGTCTGGTTTTCTGCTGGTGGGCGGTCTTGCCATCGCCTTTTATGCCGGGTCCGGTCATGAGGGCGGATTCTTCACCGAAACCAGCCACACAATTGAGTTCGATCCAAAGGTCCGGTCTCTTTCGGCTGAGCTGAACCTTAACGAGACCGATCTCACTATCCGTGACAGCGGTGATGATCTGGTCTACGGCGAATTCGCTCGTTTCACGCGCAAACCTAAAATCAGTTACCTTACGAAGAAGGGCGTAGCCGAAATCTCTTTCGACAGTCGAGGAATGTCATATCTCGGTGGCGTCATCAAGATCGACACGGATGACGAACGGGACTGGTACGTACAGTTCCACGAGAACACTCCACTTGACCTGAATCTATCCGGCCACGATAACGATATTCATCTGAATATGTCGACCACACCGTTGCGCCTGCTGAAACTGGACACCGATGACGCTGCGATCTACCTCAAGATCGGTGAACTGGAACCTATGGTGCGAGTTATTGTTTGCGGCGAGGACTCACGCTTCAGACTGCGGGTGCCACAGTCGGTCGGGCTGCGCGTTCACGGCGCCGACTACCGATCCTACTTGAAACGCCTGGGTCTGGTTGGGGATAACGATGTTTTTGAAACCGACGGATATGATACGATGCCGACACGGATCGAGATTGACCTCGACGACCGCTTGTCATCGTTCTCGATAGATTACTTTTGAGCCTGAAAGGGCATAGCACGCTCCAACACGGGGACACATCGGTGTCCCCTTTTTTTGTATGGGCGAGACCGAGCCTGTTCCTCGGGCTTCGCGCACCGAGGCATGTCAACTCTTGTAGGTCAGGAGGCCCGTCCTCCTGACAATTGTCTTAAGGCTGAAGGGTATCAGGAGCGCGGGGATCCTAGCCTACTAAGAACTGTCCATCAGTACGAAGAGGGACTGTTTGTAAGGCGGTAGGCCAGTTCCAACTTAGGAAAAGAGAAAACTGTTGCCCTAAGGGCAGCAGTCATGTACTGTGTCTAGTGTGAGATCGCATACTTGTGGGAAGCTACAGTTGAGAGCAAGGTGATACAAAGATGAAGACGCCAGCCAAGAAGAAAGTGTTTATCCTTGGAGCGAACGGAACAGTAGGGCGGGTTCTGAAGGACGCACTCGCCGGTGATTACGATCTGGTTCTCTCCGACAAAGAACCACGCGGAGAGAATGCGGACGCCAGTGTTGTTCAGATAGACGTGACCAACTACGATGATCTCCTGGAAAGAACCCCCGAATCTGTTGATACAATTATCAACCTTACAGCGCTCCCCGAGTGTGACAGAATTGTCGACGCTCAGGCTATCAAGAGAATGAGTGCCTTGTATGTGGTCGGCTCTTACAACGTCTTTATGGCCGCCGTTCAAGCCAGCGTTAGGAAGGTAGTCTTTGCGAGCACAAATCACGTAACCGAGTCATATGAAAAGGACGGAAAATCAACACTTGACAGGGAGATTACGCCAGCTGACTTCCCGGACTCCGCTAGTGTCTACGGAGCTATGAAGTTTTGTGCCGAGCGATTAGGTGTGATGTTCTCACGGGAGTATGGATTGTCGGTCATCTCATTGCGGATCGGCACCGTCCGACAAGATGAAGTCGGGGAGGTGCGACGATGCGAGCGCACCCGGCGCACATTACTTAGCAAAACTGATACTGTCGATGTTTTCAGATCAGCTATTGAGACGAATACCCGCACAGGTGTCTACTATGCCGTCTCCGATAATCCAGGGCGTCCTTGGAGTATCCGAGAGACGATTAGGGACCTTGGATTCGAGCCAACCGTCAATTCACGGACGTTGTTTCACAACGCAGAATAGCGTTACGCTGCAAATCGGAGGAAGCAATGGAAAAGTATTTGAATTTCGAAACGATAGTGGGTATCATCACAATCATATCCGTGCTGATCAACATCATTCAGTATTACCGACGGCAACAGGAATACCGGAGTCTCCGGGCTCATGTGCAAGAGGGCTATAATTCTCACTTCTTGGTCGCGAGAGCCTGCACAAGGGCAAGAGACGCTGACCCTGCAGGAGGCCCACAAGCTACATCAACACTTCTAAGGGAACTCGACTATATTAGAGGAATCTCAGATACTGCTAGTGGTGTGATTCATCCTGTTGGGGCATTATCCAGGGCGAGCCTCGCCCGGCCGACCTTGTCGATGATCTCTTCCGCGGTTTTTCTCCAGATGAACGGTTTCGGATCGCTGTTGTGTTGGTCAATGTAGCTCATGA
>JAUWIB010000145.1 GCA_030605565.1 bacterium | reverse complement strand
TCATGAGCTACATTGACCAACACAACAGCGATCCGAAACCGTTCATCTGGAGAAAAACCGCGGAAGAGATCATCGACAAGGTCGGCCGGGCGAGGCTCGCCCTGGATAATGCCCCAACAGGATGAATCACACCACTAGCATACCACCCAGCGGGTGGGAACAGTTTGATTGTCAACGAGCCATCAGTCGCGGGAGATTTTCAGTATCTCGTATTTGATGGTGCCGGCCGGGACTTTTATGTCCACGGTTTCGCCGACAGCTTTGCCCAACATGGCCGCCGCAACCGGTGACTTGACCGAAATAACGTCGTTGTCGACGTCGGCCTCATCCGGCGGCACGATAGTGTACTCGATCTCTTCGCCGTCGCCGAGGTCCTTGACCAGCACTTTGGCGTACAGGTAGACCTTATCGGTCGGAATGGCATCGGTGTCGATGGGCCGCGCCCGCGAGAGGCTGAATTCCAGATCGGAGATTTTTCGCTCGATATGGGTCTGCGTCTCCTTGGCGGCGTGGTACTCGGCGTTTTCGGAAAGGTCGCCCAGTTCTCTGGCCCGTTTGATTTCAGCGACTATCTTGGGGCGCTCTTCAAACTTCAGACGCTTCAATTCCGTCTCGAGCTTGATCAAGCCCTCTTTGGACATGTAAATCGGTTCGTTCATAGCGGACCTAATATAGCCAACTATTGACCTTTAGGCAAGTCGTCGCCACCCACGTGGCGCGAAAATAGTGCGAACAAAACCAACGACCAGAGCAACCCCGGGAAAATCGGCTCGACTCCCCACCAGTAAGCACCATCAGCGTTCAGGAATTGCGACAGGTACCACAACAACGAGATAGACCCACTGGACACAACTGATAGAAACGCATGACGCGGCGGCAGTCGCCTTCGACCCACGAAAGCGAAGAAGACAGGTACCAACAGGGCGGGAGTACCAATCGAGCCGAGAGCGTGCCAGATATCGACCACGGAGCGAAAGAACAACGCCAGGATGACGGCCAGTATTGTAGAGATGAACAGTCCCACGCGCGTATGGAAGCTGATCCGGGTTTTCATGCCGGAACGGAGGCGCGGGACGATATCGTTGCCGTAGGTGGCGGCGGCCAGAAACGAGTAGGAATCTACGGTCGACATCACCGTCGCCAGTAGCGCCAGCGCGAAAAGACCCAACAGCCCAACCGGCAACACCATCAGGGCCAGGGCCGGATAGGCGCCGACCGGGTCGGCCAGATCCGGCAGCAGCGCCCGCGCGTACAGACCGCAACTGGTGGTCATGAAATCGAAGAGGCACCAGCAGGCGATGGCGATGAAAATGCCGCGACGCGCCACCCGCGGTGTCCGAGCCGCATAGCATCGTTGATAAAAGGCCGGCTCGATCAGCGTGGCCAGAGCGATCACATACCAAACAGCGATATACCATCCCGTGTTGCCGCCATGCCAACTCAAGTGATCGGACGGCAGGTTGGCCCGGAGGAACGACAGGCCACCATAGTCGGCAAAAAGGATGACCAGGAGCACGGCAAACCCAACGAACATGAGCACAAACTGAAACAGGTCGGTACGCACCACCGATCGGAAACCACCGGTGTAGACGTACACGATCGAGAAGATGGTGCCGCTGAGGATACCGACCCAAGCCGGCCAGCCGAACAAGAACTGACAGAGCACGCCGAGCATCAATATGTACGCCGCCGGGACGGTCATGACAAAGATGATGGTGGCGCCAGCCAACGCTGTCTTGTCGCCGTACGCCAAGCCCAGGCGCTGCGGGATGGTTAACGACTCCGATTCCCTGGCTCGGCGGGCGAGAAAGATCGCGAACAAGGCCGCCGCGAGATAGTATGGCAGACCGAAGACCAGCCAATTCGACAGACCGTATTTGAAACTGTACTCCCCCACGCCGAGAATGCCACCATACCAGGTGGAGACAAGAGAGGCAACAAAGGCGGGCAGGGTGAGCATCCGCCCACCGAGGATCATGTCGGCGGCGCTGCTGTCACGTCGCAAGCGACGGGCCAACCCCAGCCAGAGAAGCAGGCCGAGATAGACAACTATGATGCCATAGTCAACCAGGTGCATGGACTACCGATGGAGTTCTCCGGTTACATCTCCCGGAATTGCCTTCACGCCATCTTGTTGTGCCCATCGGGTCTTCAAACCCGATGGCAAGCCGCCATCATGCGGGGCGATCTGAAGATCACCCCGCCACAACATAGACACGGCACTGGCAGGCTGTTGGAAAAGTGCTCTACCATGCTCGATTGCCAACCCACTCGTCATCCCCGCGAAAGCGGGGATCCAGTATTTTATTGATATATATGGATTCCCGCCTTCGGAACTTTCCAAAAACTACCGGGTGGTGGTGGTTTCTTTCTTTATGAAGTGTTCTGACAATGTGCATCATTGTTTTGTTGTTACCATCGAAGATTCCGTTGTGCGTGTCCCCAGGTCATAGATGCC